>CALMCD010000170.1 GCA_937863075.1 uncultured Rhodoferax sp.
AACAGGAGCGTATTCATGGGATTATTTGACGCAGTAGCGGGTGCGGTATCGGGCATGGTGTCCAACCACCTTCAACAGCAGGGTGGCATGGCGGGCGTGGTAGCGGGTTTGCTTGCTAACAATTCCCAAAATGGTGGCATCAGTGGACTCGTGAACCAATTTGCCCAAGCGGGTTTGGGTAACGTCGTTCAATCGTGGATTGGAACGGGTCAAAACCTTCCCATTTCCGCCGAGCAAATTACCGCCGTACTGGGAAGCGGTGTGATTGGGAATGCCGCCCGCCAATTGGGTGTAGACCCCCAGAGTGCCGCAACCCAAATCGCACAGATTCTTCCCGTCGCTATCGATCAACTCACCCCCAAAGGAAACGCCCCCCAAGGTGGATTCGATGCCGGCGATTTGATGAAGCTAGCCAGCGTTTTCATGAACAACCGTTAAACGTTCAACCGCTTAAACGCTCCAACGCCCACGCCACATGCTCCCGCACCAAGGGACTGGGGTGTTGGGCGTGCCGTTGCAGCGCAGCGACGGCAGCGGGATCGGGAGGCGCATTGCCCAGTGCGACGGCGATATTGCGCAACCATTTTTCCCAACCAATGCGGCGGATAGGGCTGCCTTCAGTGCGGCGCAAGAACTGTTCTTCTGTCCACGCGAACAAATCCACCAACGCAGAACCAGTTAAACCTTCACGGGCATCAAAATCGGGCAGGGTGGTGACTTGGGCAAACTTATTCCACGGACAAGCCAACTGGCAATCATCACAGCCATAAATCCGGTTACCTATCAGCGGACGCAATTCCAACGGGATAGAACCGCCATATTCAATCGTCAAATACGAAATACAGCGCCGTGCATCCAAGCGATACGGAGCCACAATCGCCTGCGTAGGGCAAACTTGAATACAAGCCGTGCATTCACCACAGTGGGGAGATAGGGGCGCGTCGGTTAAGGGGAGCGCCACATCGACAAAAATCTCACCCAAGAAAAACATCGAACCCGCTTGCCGATTCAGCAGCAAGGTATGCTTCCCGCGCCAGCCTTGCCCGCTACGGGTGGCTAATTCGACTTCCATCACGGGAGCCGAATCGGTAAACACGCGAAAACCCAGTGGTTCGATACGGGCAGCAATCGCCTCTGCAAGATGTTGCAGGCGCTGGCGCACGACTTTGTGATAATCACGCCCTCGTGCATAAAGTGAAATAATGCCTTCGTGGGGATTTTGTAACCGTGCTTTTTCCGTAGTCCGCCAATCGGATAAAGAATGGCGACTCAAGTAATTCATAGGAACCGTGATAACCCTCACGGTTCCTTCGACTAATTCCGCTGGACGGGCGCGTCGTAAACCATGCCGTGCCATATAGTCCATTTCCCCGTGATAGCCCTTTTCTAGCCATGCTAGTAAACCGGCTTCGGCAGAAGATAAATCAACACTGGCAACCCCTATTTGAGAAAAACCGAGTTCGCTCGCAATTTGTTGAATATCGAAAAGAATGTTATGACTATTATTCACCCGCCCATTGTAAGAACCCTTTTCCTACCCGATGAGGCAGCCACCCAAGCATTGGCGCAATGTTTGGCACAAAAGCGGGAAATTACCAATGCCTTTGTAGCCTTGCATGGTAATCTGGGGGCTGGGAAAACTACATTTGTACGCTTTTTGTTACAAACCCTCGGTGTCAAGGGGCGCATCAAAAGTCCCACGTATGCCGTGGTCGAACCTTACGTGTTACCAGATGTGAATATTTGGCATTTTGATTTTTACCGTTTCACCGATCCGCGTGAATGGGAAGAAGCGGGATTTCGAGACATTTTTGCGAGCCACGGGCTGAAAATCGCCGAATGGACTGAAAAAGTGGGCGATTTATTACCAACCCCCGATGTAACCATTTTCTTGGATATTGATACAAATAGACAAAACAATGTTGCACGTACCGTGACAATCCGCGTTCATACTCGCACCGGAGAGGCATTGATGAACGCAATCGAAATAACAGATAACCGTGTCGTTGCCACCCAACCCGTGGAGTTAACCCTATGATGAATCGACGTACTCTTCTTCAGGCCAGTGGTTTCGCCCTTACCCTGGGCGCACACGGTCTGGCACAAGCCGCACCCAACCCCAACAACAGTGTGGTCGGTGCGCGTGTCTGGCCTGCCAAAGAATATACGCGGCTGACTATTGAATCCAATACCGAATTGCGCGTCACCCAGCAATTTATCCCCTCTCCTCCTCGGCTGGCGGTGGACATTGACAATATGCACGTCAGCACCACCCTCAAGGAGTTGATGGAAAAAGTCCGCACGGACGACCCCAACATCGCCGGCATTCGCATCGGGCAATACAACCCCACCGTGGTGCGCTTGGTGCTGGATTTGAAACACCCCGTGCGTCCACAGGTTTTCAAACTCGCCCCGATTCGCCCATACCAACATCGTTTGGTACTGGACTTGTATCCCGAACAAGAAATTGACCCCGCCAAACAAATCAAGGCGGAAATCGCCAAGCTCCCCAAGAAAATTGAAACCAAAACAGACACCAAAACCGATGCCGATTCCTTGGATAGCCTCGTCGCCCAACGCTCTGCGGGCATCGGTGCGACGAGCTTGGTGAGCAATGGCGAAGTCCCCCCATCGGCAACATCTGCCGCACCCGTAGCACCTGCGGTGGGAGAGCTTCCATTCAACAGCAGCTCGAATGACCCTTTGGCGGACTTGATCGCCCGTCAAACCCAAAAAGCGGATGCAGCCGCACAAGCCGCATCCGCTGCGACAGCCAAAAGCACGGCCAAGGCGACACCTGCCCCTGTTGCTGCACCAGTCGTGGTGCGTTCACGCATTGACCGTGCCATCATTGTGGCACTGGATCCCGGTCACGGCGGAGAAGACCCCGGAGCCATCGGCCCGGGCGGTACGCAAGAAAAAGATGTCGTGTTGCGTCTCGCCAAAATGCTGCGCCAGCGCATCAACGAAAGCACCTTGAACGGCAACCCCATGCGGGCGTATCTCACGCGCGATGGTGATTATTTTGTGCCACTGCAAGAACGTGTGCGCAAAGCACGCCGTGCGCAAGCGGATTTGTTCATGAGCATCCATGCCGATGCCGTGGAATCTCCCAATCCACGGGGTGCAAGCGTTTTTGCCTTAAGCGAACGGGGTGCATCCAGTACCACCGCACGCTGGTTGGCGGCGAAAGAAAACAGCGCCGATTTGATTGGTGGTGTGAATCTGCAAAGCCGCGATAGCAATGTCCGGCAAGTGTTGCTGGATATGAGTACCGCCGCCCAAATCAAAGACAGTATCCAGCTGGGTAGCACGCTGGTGAACGAGATTTCCCGCGTCGGAAAATTGCACAAGCCCCGTGTGGAACAGGCGAGCTTTGCCGTATTAAAAGCCCCCGATATTCCCAGTGTATTGGTCGAAACCGCCTTCATCAGCAACCCCCAAGAAGAAGCTAAATTGGGAGATGACGGATTCCTCAACCGTATGGCAGACGCTTTGCTACGGGGCATTGGCAACTATTTTGCGAAAAATCCCCCCATTGCACGCTCTATGCAGAGTTAAGCGGCACGCGCTTGCTTGGCGTTACGACGAGAGCGCCACGCACCCCACATCACCACCAGCCCCGGAATCAGAATCATGGCCCAAATGATTTTGTCCAAGTGCAGTTTGACCCACGGGATATTGCCAAAGAAATACCCCACCGTGATGATGCCCCCCACCCACAACACGCCCCCCGTTACATCGTAAAAGGTAAAACGCGCACGCGACATTTGCGCCACCCCCGCGACAAAAGGCGCAAAGGTTCGCAAAAACGGCATGAAACGGGCGGCAATGATGGTGATGCCCCCGTATTTTTCGTAAAAATTATGCGCCGAATCAAAAGCTTTGCGGTTGAACCAACGCGAATCTTCCCACTGAAACACGCGCGGCCCCACCCAATGCCCGATGGTGTAATTGCATTGATTCCCCAGTATGGCCGCCGCTAACAACAGCCCGACCGCCAAGGGATAGCTCATCAACCCGACCCCGCACATGGCTCCCACTACAAATAACAGCGAATCGCCGGGCAAAAACGGCATCACCACCACACCCGTTTCAATAAAAATCACCGCAAATAACAGCGCATACACCCACATACCGTAGGCTTGAACAAAGCTTTCGAGGTACTTGTCCACATGCAAAATGAAGTCAATTGCCAAGCTAATCAGTTCCATAATGATCTATCCCAATCTTGCGTTTTCTTATTCCCATAAAATCGAACCATCCTACAACCTACCTTAACCAAGCGATAGATTCCAAAATGACCCACGTCGTCACCGAAGCCTGCATCAAATGTAAATACACCGATTGCGTCGATGTCTGCCCCGTAGATTGCTTCCGCGAAGGCCCTAACTTTCTCACCATCGACCCCGATGAGTGTATTGATTGTGCCGTGTGTATTCCCGAATGCCCCGCCAACGCCATTTACGCCGAAGAAGATGTCCCCGCCAACCAGCGCCACATGACCAAGCTCAATGCTGAATTGGCACTGCTCCCCAACTGGCCCAGCATCACCAAGCGCAAAGCTGCTTTGCCCGATGCCGACGATTGGAAAGACCGTACCGATAAGTTGCAATACCTGCAAAGATGATTGAAACCGATGCCGTCATCATCGGCGCAGGCCCGGTAGGACTGTTTCAAGTCTTTGAACTGGGCTTGCTGGGTGTTAAGGCACACGTCATTGAAGCCCTGCCCTACGCGGGGGGACAATGCGTTGAACTGTATCCCGATAAGCCGATTTATGACATCCCCGCCCTCCCTGTCTGCACGGGGCGGGAGCTGACGGACAATTTGCTGCGCCAAATCGCTCCCTTTGGAGCGACTTTTCATTACAGCCAAGAAGTCAGCGCGTTAGAAAAACAATCCGATGGTCGCTTTGTGGTGGAAACAAATCGCGGCACACGCTTTCTCACCAAAACCATCTTTATTGCGGCGGGCGTGGGTGCTTTTCAACCGCGCAAGCTCAATATCAGCGGTTTAGAAGCCTTTGAAGGCACACAACTTGCCTACCGTGTCGAGAACCCCGCCGATTATGCCGATCAGCACATCGTGATCGCAGGTGGTGAAGCGACTGCGGTTGAATGGGCCTTGCGTTTGTGCGCTGAACACCCCGATGGCCATCCCCACAAAGCCCAAAGTGTCACCTTGCTGCACCGCCGCGACCACTTCACCGCCGACCCCGCAGCCGTATCCACCCTGCGTGCGTTGTGCGATTCGATGCACATACCGTTTGTCGGCGGACAAATAACCGGCTTCACCGAGACCGACGGCAAACTATCCCACCTTCGGGTGATGGGCAATGACGGCGTAACACGGCTTTTGTCTCTGGATAAGCTACTGGTTTTTTTAGGGTTGTCCCCCAAACTCGGCCCCATCGCGCAATGGGGATTGGCGTTAGAGCGCAAACAACTGGTGGTCGATACCGAAAAATTTTCCACCAACGAGGCGGGAATCTTCGCAGTGGGTGACATCAACACCTATCCGGGTAAGAAGAAACTCATTTTGTGTGGTTTTCACGAATGCACGCTAGCGGCTTTTGCGGCCATGCCTTTTATTTTTCCAGACAAAAAGGTATTTCTCCAATACACTACCAGCAGTCCCCGCCTGCACAAGGTGTTGGGTGTGGTCGCGCCAATTTTTGAGTAAAAAGTTACCCCTTTCGCCCAAACAGCGCAAAACTGACTTTTTTCGTACTATAATACGCTCATACCGTTCCTCAATAGCTCAGTCGGTAGAGCGCCGGACTGTTAATCCGTAGGTCCCTGGTTCGAGCCCAGGTTGAGGA
>CALMCD010000171.1 GCA_937863075.1 uncultured Rhodoferax sp.
ACCGCCCCACAATCCGCCCCACCGCAATCCCTTCCAAGGCTTTGGGATTTTTGCTGAAGGATTCGCGGAGGTATTCTTCTAGCGCTTCTAAATCGTTGCCAATAATCTGGCGGTCACGACCTTTTTTCAAAATACTTAAATCATTACCACCATCCGCCATAAATTGGTTGACGACGATGCGGTAATCGCGTTCCAATTCCAGCGGTTTACCGTGAACCGTGATGGCATCGCCCGCTATTTTCAACGTATGCGAAACCTGCAACAAACTACCGCCCTGCCGCCGTGCGGGTTGGCGTTGGATGAGTTGGCGCAGTTCTACACCCGTGAGCGTGAGGGCAATCAGATCGTTATTAAACGGTTGCACGGTGAATAAATCGCTGTGCGTGATGGTGGTGTTCTCCGATTTCGCCGTTAAATCCGCCCGAATGCCGCCCGCGTTGGTCAGGGCGATGTCGATGGGCGTATCTTCGGCATTGCGCTTTTGGGCGTAGGCGAGTTGGGCATCGGTGATGAGATTACCCAATTCCGAATCGCCCGCGCCTTCCCGCACGGCACGGGAAATGGTGCGGGGAAGGCTCACAATCGCTTGATTGCGCTGCGCGGCGGTTTGGGCGGCGGTTTTTTCGACCAACGCGGCTAGCACAGGGTCGGGCGTGCGCCCTTCGTGCCGCACGGGGTGGTTCACGGCATTGGCGGCGGTGATGTGAACGGCATCGCTTTGCACGTCCAGCGTCAGGCGGCTTTCGGTGATCCAATGCCCTGAACTGCCGCCTTGTACTAATAATTTGCCGTCCACTTTGCAGGTGTAGGCTTGGTGCGTGTGGGCGCTAATCACCACCGCGTAGGCAGGGTCGAGGCGCTTGGTGATGTCCACCGCACGGCCTTTGAGACCGGGGCAGGCGTAGGTTGGATCGTTGGGTAGTTTTTGATCGCCTTCAAAATACGCACCTTCATGCACAACCGCGACCAAAATCTGAGCGCCAGCGGCACGCAGTTCCGGTACGAGGGCGTTCAAGGCTTCGGCTTCATCGGTGAAACGCAACCCTTTGATGCTTTTGGCGACCGTCACCTTCGGAACGTCTTTGGTCACCGCGCCGACAAACGCTACCCGCACGTCGCCCATTTTTTGCAGCGTGTGGCTGGGCAGTAAACGCTTGCCCGTTGCGGCATCGAACATGTTCGCGGCTAAATAGGGAAAGCGCAGCGTGGCGAGTTTGCGTTGCAATTCCGCAAAACCCGCATCCAAATCGTGGTTGCCCAAGGCGGATGCGGTCATGTTGAGGTGTTCCATCGCGGTCAGCGTGGGTTCATCGTGCAACAAAGCGGAAATGGCGGGGGACGCGCCAATCAAATCCCCGCCACCGACCAGCACGCTATGGGTGCGCTGGCTGCGCAAATCGTTCAGCAGGCTGGAAAGGTAGGCGACACCGCCGGTTTGGGGCGGCTCTTTGGGCGGTTCGATGTGACCGTGAAAATCGTTAATCGAAAAAATGCTGATTTCAGCCTTTTCCGCCCACGCTGTTGCATTCCACGCACACAGGATGGCAAGGCAGAGGGAGGAGACAATGGAGGAACGTAATTTCATCATAATAGCTAACAACGAATAACCCAAAAAAACGCAATGACCGAACCGACCATCACCTGCCCGCAATGCCAATCGGAAATCAAACTGACCGAATCGCTAGCGGCTCCGTTAGTTGCGGAGAAACTCGAAAAATATAAACTGCATTTTCAGCAGCGCATCAAAGAAGAGCGTTCGCGTATTGCGCAAGAAGAATTGCAAAAAGCCCAAACTGCCACCGCGAACGAATTAAACACCAAAAACCGTGACCTGAAAGAATTGCAAGAATTGTTACGCAGCCGCGAAGCCAAACTCGCCGAGGCGCAACAAGCCCAAGCCGAACTCATCAAAAAACAACGTGCATTAGACGATGAAAAACGCGAATTGGATTTGACCATTGAAAAGCGCGTGCAATCGGGTTTATCCGAAATTCGCCACGCTGCCAAACGCGAAGCCGAGGATAGCGCCAAACTGCGGCTGGCCGAACGCGATCAAACCATCGCGTCGATGCAGCAAAAAATCGAAGAATTAAAGCAAAAAGCCGAGCAAGGTTCGCAGCAACTGCAAGGCGAAGTGCAGGAGCTGGAACTGGAAAATATGCTGCGCAGCAAATTCCCGTTCGATGCGATTGACCCCGTTCCCAAAGGTGAATTTGGCGGCGATGCCTTGCAGCGCGTCAATTCGCAAAGCGGTATGCCCTGCGGCACGATTTTGTGGGAATCGAAACGCACGCTGCGCTGGAGTGACGGCTGGCTTGCCAAGTTGCGCGAAGATCAGCGCACCGCCAAGGCCGAAGTGTGTGTGCTGGTCAGCCAAGCCTTGCCCAAGGGCGTAGAAACATTCGATTTGATTGAAGGCGTATGGGTGACCTCACCCCGCGCGGCGTTGCCCGTTGCCACGATGCTGCGGCAGGGTTTGCTACAAGTCACCCAAACCCGCGCCCTGAGCCAAGGCCAGCAAACGAAAAAAGAGATGGTCTACGACTACCTCACCGGAGCGCGTTTCAAGCAGCGCGTGGAAGCGATTGTGGAAGCCTTTTCGTCCATGCAAGAGGATTTGGACAAAGAACGCAAAGCAATCACCAAACAATGGTCGAAACGCCAAGAACAAATCGAGCGAGTGATGAATGCCACCGTCGGTATGTACGGCGATTTGCAAGGTATTGCAGGTAAATCGCTGCAAGAGATTGAGGGGTTGGAGTTTAAGGGGTTGGAATAACTAAAATAATTGCATCTACAATAAACCATGAAAACGCAACTCATCTGGGATGAAACCAAGCGCCAAAGCAACCTTATCAAACATGGTTTGGATTTTGCCGATGCGATGGAAGTTCTCGATGCCCGCTACCGATTGGATATTGATATTGTGCGCGGCAGTGAATTGCGTACTCAATCATTTGCTTACGTGATGGGTATATTGCGTGTACTAACAGTAGTTCATACACGCAGAGAGGATGCTGTACGCATCATCAGTTTTCGCCGTGCCAGCACCAAAGAAAGAGAGGATTACTATGCGTGGACTGAATACCACTCCCATGACAATTGAACAAATCCGTCAAGCCATACGCGCTATTCCGCCAGAGCAAGATTTTGTGTGGGATGGAATTGATGAAGACGACCGCCCCGCTACGCACGAAGAAATGCAAGCCGGAATTGCTGCTGACTTGAAACGGCGTGGTCGCCCCATAGGAAGTAGTGCGAAAGAACAAATCGCTATTCGCTTCGATAAAGATATTGTTACCGCTTTTCGTGCCACCGGAAAAGGCTGGCAAACACGCATGAACGCGGCATTGCGCGAATGGCTGCAAACGCATTCACCTGCTTGACTATGGGCAAAATCTCCACGCTCCCCCTTATATTCATCGTTTTTTCCAAAGAGTTAATCGACGCTTTGCGTGACCGCCGCACTTTATTGCGTTTGTTAATTCCAGCCGTATTGATGGGGCCTTTATTATTATTGGCCATTTCGGGGTTAATTAGTTCGATGCAGGAGCGGATTGAAAAGCGCGAATTACTCGTTATCGGAATCGAACATGCGCCCACTTTGCGCAATTATTTAGAGCGTCAAAGTTATACCCTGAAACCCGCTCCGGCCGATTATGAAATACGGCTGCGCAATACCACGCTGCTAGAACCCGTTTTAGTGGTTACATCCGATTCCGAAGTCGAAATCGTGACCGATAGCAGCAACCAACGCGCCCACGCCACCGTTCCGGTAATGCAACGCCTGCTGATGGGTTTTAACCAAGAGCGCGGAACGGTTGCTTTGGCATTGCGCGGCGTGTCGATGGAGGTGCTGCAAAGCGTCTCAGCCCAAGAGCGCGACCTTGCCAGCGCCCAATCGCGCACCAGCCGCATTACGGCGATGCTGCCCATGTTCATCATCATGGCGGTGTTGTATGGGGCGCTCACGGCGGCGCTCGATAGCACGGCAGGGGAGCGGGAACGCGGCTCGCTCGAACCGCTGTTAATGAATCCCGTGCCGCCGTTTGCCTTGGTCGCCGGAAAGTGGTTAGCCGTTGCGCTGCTGGGCTGGGCGATTGCGTGGATTGCCTGCCTTGGCTTCATTCCCGCGCAGTGGTTTATCAAAAATGATAGCTTGCAAGCCTTATTCCAATTCGGTTGGGAGGAGGTTATCGCATTTTCACTGCTGCAATTACCGCTGGCGGCGGGGTTTGGTGCGGTGTTGATGGCGCTGGCGATTCGCTCCAAGACCTTCAAAGAAGCGCAGGCCAGCAGCGGATTGATTGTCACTTTGGTCGGATTAGCGCCGATGGTGAGCGTCTTGAATCCGGCAGGCGAATCGGCGTGGTATTTGTGGGTTCCGGGATTGGCGCAAAACACGCTCATGCAGCGCGTGCTGAAAGGCGAAACACTGGATTGGATGCAAATCCTCCCCGCCATTGGGGTGAGCATCGTGCTGGTGGTGCTGTGTTTGGCGTATGTGGCGAAGTCGATGCGGGGGGCGGTGGCGCGGTAGGG
>CALMCD010000172.1 GCA_937863075.1 uncultured Rhodoferax sp.
GCGCTAACAACGAATGGGTATTCGACACAATGGAATTACACGCTTTCGGATGGTGATAAGGCGTTAGCCGCGCAACTCTATCCCAAGCGGCAGGCTACCTATCGATAGGAGACTAATGAACACACAGAACATAGCACGCGCCCACGCGCTGATGGTTGAGGCAAACAGTATTTTGGAGCGAGAACTCAACGCGGTGCCGGTGCCGCCGATTATCACGCCACCGGTGATTGCGCCACCCAGTGCCGCAGTCATCTACGGACGCGACAACTACACTGACGATGCAGATCCGCGCTCGGCAAACACTCGCCAGCACCTGGTAAGCGACGGCAAGGTGTTGGCAGTGCATTTGCAAGTGCACGCGCTGCCAGACCGACCGTACAAAGCCACGGCGGTGCGACTGATTGACGAGAACAGCGCAGGCGGCAACCATGTCGCTCGCGTCGCACAGGTTGGCAGCGCCGAAATGGTTGGATTGTTTTTGGGCTATGGTGGTGGGTTGACCTTTGATAGCTACATCAGGCACACACCGCGGCAGGAGATTGTCATTGACGGCGCATTCGACCCGCCCAATCTCGGTCCGCTGGCGATTGCCTTGATTGATTCCAGTGGGCGCATCATCTCGGATGTTGTGGCGAGCATGGGATTACCTGGGCGACATCATGTCTGCTACGAAATTGTCTTCGGGCGCAGGTAGCCATTACAATATCGGCATGACAAATCGCCGATACCCTCAGAAGCGAAAAGCCCGACGTAGTAGCCTGGAATACAGGTTACGTCGGGCTTTGTTTGGATTGATTGTGCTTGCCGTTTTGTCGGCGGGGTACTGGCTTGTTGTGCTGATCAAGTCAGCGTGGAATTATCTTCGATAGAGCGACTTTCCTCCTTTTTTTGTCTTCTTCGGTTTCTTCACCTTTCTGGCGATTTCTTTTGGCTTGTATCCATTGCGGACATAGGCGCGTGCGCAGCGATCCCTGTTATTGCAGAACCACTTGCCATTTACTTGGTTTACGTAAAATGCACTATACGGGCGAACTCGGTGGCAGTAGGTGCAGATCACCTTTTCCCATGGGTCGCCATACCCGTAATCTCTGTTGTCGTATTGCGCGGTTGACATTACTCCTCCTCGTTTGCCCAATTGCTGTTCGCTTGCAGCCAAGGCCGAGCGGCAGATCGAGCTCTTCCCATTGCAGCATTCACGCTATCGCCGCGCCTCACGCGCAACGATAGATTTTCCTGCTCGAACGTTTTGCTCTCCACGGTAAACGTCTCGCCATCAAGGGTGAACGTTCCGCCTTCGACAGTGACGATTTCAGTCTCTACCGCAACCAGCCCGGGAGCGTTCTTGCGCAGGTACTGAATGAGTGATAGATGGGCGTCTTGCGCGCCCCGTGGTTTCCCTTGTAGAATATTCATGATAGCAACCTCCATTTGCTATTGATTGCCCATGCGGGTGCTCCAACACCCGCATGGGCTCTTCAAATGCGAAAACGTTTTCGTATTTGGTTACTTCAACGATTCAGCTTTGGCACGTAGCGGCAGTACACTCCCGCTCTCTATTGGGACGGTGCTATCAGTCGTATCGATAACAACAAACCATGTTTGCCCATCGTCGTCAGAGGCGAGCAGGTTACGCTTTGGTGTCGCCAATGGCTTTGCTGTTTGGGCTACTGCATTCACCGGCTTGACCAATGACGTGCATGGCTGGGTAACGGTGGATAGCGCAGTGTCTGGCAGATGCAAGCTTGCGCGCATCGAAGTACTCATTTCCCGATGTTCACGAACGGATGTTTCAGATTTCTCTTCCGCAATCGATTTGTCGGGAAAAATGCCAGAGTAAACAAACCCTACACCCGTAGACACGGTGCCGACCACAAACAGTAAAAGACTTATCCATAGTCCGCTGACGGCATCCACGCCACAGCCCGGCGCACACATCAACGATGCTCCAAATAAAACGACCGAGAACACCCATTCGGCAACGCCCGTCCAGATAAGTATGTACTGCGCCACTGGCAGCCACGGCTCATTGCTTCCCCATCCACCACCGCTTGAATGGTAAGATGTGTCATTTGCTGCGCTCTTTACGCCAGCGGCAATACCGCCAGCGATCAGGACGGCAGCGCCGACCGGGTTACATACAGCAACAGTAACCCCTGCCACCGTTGCCACCGTTGCCGCCGTGCCTAATTTATTCTCCATACGTCTCCTTTTTACTTGTCAATCCAAACCCGTACGCGGTGCTCATCGCCGCCGACTGTGACTTTCTTGCCCATAGTCTTGGGCAACTCCCGCTGTACAAACTGATTTGCAAGACTCCCCTCGTCAGAGTGCATATTGAAACGAGTGTTGAAAAAGAAGCCAATGCAATCATCGAAGTAGTTCACATCTTCGGGCGTGATCCGTATGCCTCGCTCTGCATACATCGCCACAATCGCCCGTTGCACCAACTTGATATTGGACGGCGGTTCTTCGGCTACCAATACGCTCGACTGCCAAACTTCGGACAGGTCACAGCTTTGCGTTGGCTGCGACTTTACCGTCGCAGGAACCTGGCGCACCATAGAAGTGATTAACGCTGTGTTGGATTGAGGCATCACCGTGTAGTTGGGCTGCCGCACTTGAATCGCCGTACCTGCCAGTCTTGCCGGAACATTCAATTTAAACTGTGTCATCTTCAAGTCCCTCCGTG
>CALMCD010000173.1 GCA_937863075.1 uncultured Rhodoferax sp.
CAAGCCGAAATCGCGCCCCGTGCCGCCGAAATCGACAAAACCGACCAATTCCCGATGGATTTGTGGCGCAAGATGGGCGATTTGGGTGTGCTAGGCATTACCGTAAGTGAAGAATATGGCGGCGCAAACATGGGCTATTTGGCGCACATGATTGCGATGGAAGAAATTTCCCGCGCCAGTGCCTCGGTCGGCTTGAGCTATGGCGCACATTCCAATTTGTGTGTGAACCAAATCAAACGCAACGGCACGGAAGCGCAGCGCCAAAAATACCTGCCCAAGCTGATTAGCGGCGAACATGTCGGCGCATTGGCGATGAGTGAGCCCGGGGCTGGTTCGGATGTGATTTCGATGAAACTGCGTGCCGAAGACAAAGGTGGTTACTACCTGCTCAACGGCAACAAAATGTGGATTACCAACGGCCCCGATGCCGATACGCTGGTGGTGTATGCCAAAAGCGAGCCCGAATTGGGCGCACGCGGCGTAACCGCTTTCTTGATCGAAAAAGGCATGAAGGGTTTTAGCATCGCCCAAAAGCTGGACAAGCTGGGAATGCGCGGCAGCCACACCGGTGAACTCGTTTTCCAAAACGTGGAAGTTCCACTGGAAAACGTGCTGGGCAACGTCAATGGCGGCGCGAAAGTGCTGATGAGCGGTCTGGATTACGAACGCGCGGTGCTGACGGGCGGCCCTTTGGGGATTATGCAATCGGTAATGGATAACGTGGTTCCCTACATCCACGACCGCAAGCAATTCGGGCAAAGCATTGGCGAATTCCAATTGATTCAAGGCAAAGTCGCGGATATGTACACCGTGCTGCAAGCCGGACGCAGTTTTGCTTATACCGTTGCCAAAAACCTCGATATGCTGGGAACGGATCACGTTCGCCAAGTGCGAAAAGATTGTGCGAGCGTCATTTTGTGGTGCGCCGAAAAAGCGACATGGATGGCGGGTGAAGGTGTGCAAATCTTCGGCGGCAATGGCTATATCAACGAATACCCGCTGGGTCGCCTCTGGCGTGATGCGAAACTGTATGAAATCGGCGCTGGTACAAGCGAAATCCGCCGGATGCTGATTGGGCGGGAGTTATTTGCTGAGACGATGTAAA
>CALMCD010000174.1 GCA_937863075.1 uncultured Rhodoferax sp.
GCAGACCAAGGCTTTGTAATCGGTGGCGTTGAAAGCGGCAGCCTCACCCATTGCGGCGAGATTGAGCGCCATCGGAATCATGGGCAAAGCCGTTCCGGTCAAGGCAAGCTGTGCGCTGCGGCGTAAAAAGGCGCGGCGACTGTCGTTAAAAGGGTTAAGGGGGTGATTCTGGTGTTTCACGGTAAATCCTTATTTCTGAACGAGGTATTCGCTGCTGGCCATGACCAAGAAAATCGCCGCCGCGATGCGGTTGCGCTTCACGGTGTTGCTACTAGCCGTGGTGACGGCGGTGGCGTTGAGCGCGGTCACCATCAAGGTGATGGTCGCTGCCGATAATTGCCCCGCGCACAGCAATAAATTCAAACGCTGCACCAGCGCATTGGCATCGTGAACGATCGCCATCTCCGTGGTATAGGGCGCGGTGACATCGCTGCTAATACCGCTATAGATCACGTTCTGCATAAAGTTCAGGTAACCGCCCACACTGCTTTCGCTGACCAACTGAAATTCGGGTGCGGGAATTTGATTCGCCGATAGCGCCGTTCCGGGTGGAACATAACCCGGGCGGAAAAAATTAAACACCGATGGCGAACGCAGCGGACTTTGACCGAGTTTGGTTCCGGGGTCGCTCAAGTCGTTGATCTTCCAAGTATCTTGCGGCGAAGTCGCATTAAAGGTACGCGCCCACTGCACCAGCCGCAGCATGGGTTCGCGCAGTTTGCCAAAGTTGGGGCTGCTCAATCCGGCGGGGTTACGTGCTTCATCGTCCAACAAAATCGCCCGCCAGACTGCCCGCAAATCCCCCCGCACGCCGCCGCCGTTGTCGTTAAACGCCGCAGCCACCCGTGCCACATACGCCGGACTGGGGTTGCTGGTCACCAGCCGCTGAATCATCTGCTTGCCAAAGAATGCACCCCCATTCGGGTGGTTGAACAGGGTATCGAGTGCGATTTTCAACGCCGTGATGCCATCCGTATTTGCGGGAATGGTGACACCCAAAAACGTAGCCTCTAACAAACTGTGGTTCGTCGCCGTGAAACGCATCGGCAACCGCGCAAAAATGGTGTTGGAGATGGTTCGGTTCTGCGTAGGGTCTACCGTGGGGACGTTTTGCGTTTGGTCAAAATCCCAGCCCGTGAAGACACGCGCCAAATTCGTAATATCGTTTTGCGTGTAGGTTTCGATTTTTTGCCCGCTGGCATCGCGCTTTTCAGTTCCGTCGGGGTTGAGTTGGTGGAGACCGATGGAAAAGAGCTGCATCACCTCCCGCGCATAGTTTTCATCGGGGGCGCGTCCGGTTTTGGTGTTTTCTTTTTGATTGCCTTTGGTAGCTAAAAAGTAGCCCATTGCGGGGTTTAGTGTGACATCTTCCAGCAACTTCCGGTAATTTCCAAATGCGTTGGACACCAGAATATCCCACCAACCCGCAATCGCGTGGCTGCGCCAAGGGATGTTCAAACCCGTGAGCGACACCACAAAAAACTCCGACAACGCCAACGCCATGCGCTTACGCACGGCATCGGGGGACGTGATTAACTGATTCCAAATCATGTAATCGCCCGGGTAATAGTTATCGTAATAACGCTTGCTATCAATGAGGTTATAGCCGTGGGCATCCAGCCAATCGAATCCCGTCGTGCTGGCGTTGGCGTTGAACTGGTTGTTCAACCACGCGGCATAGCTGGTTTGGCGCAGGGCTGCAATATCCGCCTCTGACGCAGAAAACTGCGCTTGCAGCAGAAAACGTGCGGCTTCCACATCGCTCGAAGCCATGCGTACATCGTAGGGCGGAGAAACCAAGGCGGCAAAATCGGACAGCGTACCCACTTTCACGAGTTGGTTGCCGGAAATTGCGCCATACACATAGACATCACTCCCCGACACGCCCAAATAATTCCCCGTAGCGGGATAGTGGCGGTAGGTCAGGGTGCTGGTGGTTTGGCTATTAACGTGGCTGGAAAACCAGATGGGGTAAGTGCGCTCCGCCCAATCCATAAAAGCATCGGGACTGGGAGGGGATGCGGTGGTCGCGGTGGACATGGTGAAACCTCTGGGTGAAAAGGAGACCCAAAGCGTAATACAAACCGACTACCGCAACGGCCGATTTGCATCATCATTTCTCTATTTTTATGGTTTAACCGCGTACCAAACGTACATAAAGACCGTTGCCACGCAAAGCACTGTACGAGAAACCGTAATCAAAACTGGTCGCCCACACCAAATAGGCTACGCTCCCTGCGGAACTGGAAGTCCACACATTGCCCCCTGCCCCTAGAAAAGCACGGCGGTGGATGGTCGGCTTGATACCGCTTTGATCCAAAATGCTTTCCAACTCCATCTTATTGGGAATGCGCCAACCGCCTTCTTCCAATTTTCGCGCCTGTGCAAAGGTGAATTTGTGGGGACTGCCCACGCAACGCGCACCATTCCATTCTTGCCCTACCAAGCAGCGTTGCCAAATCAGCTTGGTTTTCCAATCACGCACCTCGTCACCTACGGGCAATAATTCATAGCGATTGTCAAAAATCGGCATCCCCGCCTGTGCAGGAGCAGAAGAAAAAAGCATCCCGATCATGATCAGCCCGATGCCAATAAGCTGCCTTACAACCATCTTAACTATCATTTTAATAGCGCACTATGTTGACCTGCTATGAACCGCCATGCTCCAACGTAAAACCAGCATTACTATCTTGCCCCAGTGCAGTGACCATTTGCGGCAACGCCAATTGCAAAGCGGGTTTCAAGGTATAGGGTGGATTGATGATAAACATACCGCTGGCGGGCAGACCGGGGCGCACGGTTTTACCCTCTTCATCTTGCCGTAATTTACTGGATTTGATCGTCAATGTGGCAGAAATCCAGCCTTTTCCGGCTTTATTGGCAAGGGTTTTCAGCTTTTTAGGTACGTCATGGGCTTCGGGACGCGGAATAATAGGATACCAAACCGCATACGTTCCGGTAGAAAAACGGTGCAGTGCATCCCCTACCATTTCCACGACACGGGCATAATCGCTCTTCATTTCATAGCTGGGATCGCAGAGCAGAAGCGCACGGCGCGAAGGGGGAGGTAAAAATTTACGCACACCTTCAAATCCATCTTCACGCAATACCGTCACTTGCCGACCCGCTTCTAATTGGGCGATATTGGCAGCGAGTGTTTTGCTATCGGTTGGATGAATTTCAAATAATTTCAATTTATCCCGATCGCGCTCTTGCAACACACGCTGAACCAGAAAAGGTGAACCCGGATATACCTTATGGTTGGTGGTGGTATTGAAGGATTCCACCATCTCTAGGTAATCTTGCAACAACGGAGCCAAGGTTTTGAGCGCGGGTTTATTCGCTACAGAATGGCATAACCGCAGATAACCTTCGCTGGCTTCACCGCTGGTGTTGGCATAATCACCATCCAGTCGATAAAGACCTGCTCCGGCATGGGTGTCGAAGACCATGAGCGGTGCTTCTTTTTGCGCCATGTACCGCAGTACAGCGAGCAAAATGCTGTGTTTAAGAACATCGGCGTGGTTGCCGGCATGAAAGGCGTGGCGATAACTAAACATAATTGCGTTATGGAAACCAAGTGGCTTGAAGATTTTGTATCGTTGGCGGAAACGCGCAGCTTCAGTCGTTCGGCACAGCTGCGCCATGTGACGCAACCCGCTTTTTCGCGGCGCATCCAGTCGTTAGAAGCGTGGGCTGGAACGATTTTGGTTGATCGCAGTAGCTATCCTACCCGACTTACTCCGGCGGGGGAGATACTTTACGACCAGTCGATTGAATTGCTGCAAGTTTTGCACACCACGCGCACCTTGCTACGCAGAGATAGCTGCTCTGCAAAAGAAAAAACCCACTGAAGTGGGTTTTTTCTGATTGGAGCGATGCTCCCGATTTGGTTGCGCGAGAAGGATTTGAACCTCCGACCTTTGGGTTATGAGCCCAACGAGCTACCAGACTGCTCCATCGCGCGGTAAGTTGTTAGTATAACCTATTCTGCGGTCGTTGTGGAAGTTTCTTCCACATTATTTCCACGATCGACCAATTCAACCAAAGCCATAGGTGCATTGTCACCCACGCGGAAGCCCATTTTCAGAATACGTGTGTAGCCACCGGGACGGGTTTTGAAGCGAGGGCCCAAATCGTTGAACAATTTAGTAACGCTAGAACGATCACGCAGGCGGTCAAAAGCCAAGCGGCGGTTCGCCAAAGTAGGCTCTTTCGCCAATGTAATCATGGGTTCGACTACGCGGCGCAATTCCTTGGCTTTAGGTACAGTCGTTTTGATGACTTCGTGTTCAATCAAAGAATTCATCATGTTGCGCAACATAGCCAAACGATGAGAGCTAGTGCGGTTGAGTTTTCGCAATCCGTGTCCGTGACGCATACAATTTCCTTTTTTCGATTATCGAGCAGCCGTATCAGGTACTGCCCTTGGTTTGTTTGATGGGATTGGCGTGATTAACGCTTTTCCAGCGAAGCGGGAGGCCAGCTTTCCAACTTCATACCCAGCGTCAAGCCGCGCGAAGCCAGAACTTCTTTGATCTCATTGAGCGACTTACGACCCAGATTCGGGGTTTTCAGCAACTCATTTTCAGTACGCTGGATCAAATCACCAATGTAGTAAATGTTTTCTGCTTTGAGGCAGTTGGCAGAACGAACGGTCAATTCCAATTCATCGACTGGACGCAACAAGATAGGATCAAATTGCGTATTGCTGCGAGGTGCGGGCGAATCAAAAGCCGCCAATTCACTGCCTTCGAGCTGGGCAAACACTGCCAGTTGTTCTACCAAAATTTTGGCGGATGCACGCACGGCATCTTCTGCCAAGATAGCACCATTGGTTTCGATTTCGATAACCAATTTATCCAAATCGGTACGTTGCTCCACACGGGCACTTTCGACCGTGTAACTCACACGCTTGACCGGTGAATAAGAAGCATCCAACACAATGCGTCCGATGGTTTTGTTGGGTTCATCACCGTAGCGGCGCATATTGCCCGGAACATAACCACGTCCTTTTTCAACCTTGATTTGCATATCCAATTTGCCACCAACGGACAAATGGGCGATGACATGCTCAGGATTGACAATTTCCACATCATGCGGTGTTTGGATATCCGCAGCGGTCACCGCACCGGGTGTATCCCTGCGCAAGCTGACCGTGACTTCTTCGCGGTTGTGCAATTTGAAAACAACCCCTTTGAGGTTCAAAAGGATGTTGACAACATCTTCTTGCACACCATCAATAGAAGAATATTCATGCACCACCCCCGCAATCGTGACTTCAGTGGGTGCAAAACCCAGCATAGACGATAGTAGCACCCGACGCAGTGCATTGCCAAGAGTATGTCCGTAGCCACGTTCAAATGGTTCCAACGAAACCTTTGCACGATTCGGCGCTAGTTGCTCGACACTTATAGTTTTTGGCTTAAGCAAACTGTTTTGCATGCAAACTTCCTCTCAATACCCCCGACTCGTTACGTCAGTAAGGCTGATGATCCAATTTATGCCCCAATACCAAGGGCAAATTGAAAAGGGGAAGAAGTTTCCCCTTTTCAATCAAATACAACGTCAATACATTAACGTGAATACAATTCAACGATCAACGATTCGTTGACATCCGCACAGAACTGGTCGCGATCTGGAACGGCTTTGAAAGTACCTTCTGCTTTTTCCACATTGACTTCAACCCAAGCAGGCAATCCTACTTGTTGAGCCAATTGCAGCGCTTCTATTACACGCCCTTGCTTTTTGGATTTTTCACGAATCGCCACTACATCGCCCACTTTAACAGCGTAAGAGGGGATATTCACAGAGCCACCATTAACGGTGATCGCTTTGTGCGAAACCAACTGACGTGCTTCAGCGCGTGTCGAGCCAAAACCCATGCGGTAAACGACATTGTCGAGACGCGATTCCAACAACGACAACAAGTTTGCACCCGTGTTACCTTTACGGCGATCTGCTTCTTCAAAGTAACGACGGAATTGGCGTTCCAACACACCGTACATGCGTTTTACTTTTTGTTTTTCGCGCAGTTGTTGTCCGTAGTCGGATGTACGCGCACCAGAAGTGCGTCCATGCTGACCGGGTTTGGAATCAAATTTTGCTTTGTCTGCAATGGCGCGGCGTGCGCTTTTCAGAAAAAGGTCTGTGCCTTCACGACGAGACAGTTTGGCCTTAGGGCCTAGATAACGTGCCACTTGATCTTTCCTTTTATGTCATCTTCCACGCCAATGCGTGGGAGCCACCAACCTGATACCAGACAGATTGATAGCGGTGGGCTTATGAAAAAAATTAGATGCGACGACGCTTTTGAGGGCGGCATCCATTGTGAGGAACTGGTGTCACGTCAGCAATAACATTGATACGAATACCAAGTGCAGCCAAAGCGCGAACAGAAGACTCACGACCAGGGCCTGGGCCTTTGATCTCAACATCCAAATTTTTAATACCTTGTTCCAAAGCAGCACGGCCAGCAACTTCAGATGCTACCTGCGCAGCAAAAGGAGTCGATTTACGCGAACCTTTGAAACCTTGACCACCAGAAGATGCCCAAGACAAAGCATTTCCTTGGCGATCAGTAATGGTGATGATGGTGTTGTTAAACGAGGCATGCACATGAGCGATGCCATCTGCAATGTTCTTACGAACTTTTTTGCGGACGCGTTGGGCAGCGCTATTAGCGGGAGATTTTGCCATAGTTATACCTCAATACTTATTATTTCTTCAACGAAGCAGCCGCTTTACGTGGTCCCTTACGGGTACGAGCGTTGGTGCGAGTGCGTTGACCACGCAGTGGCAAACCACGGCGATGGCGGAAACCACGGTAGCATCCAATGTCCATCAAACGCTTGATGTTCATCGTCGTTTCACGACGCAAATCACCTTCAATAGTAAATTGCGCGATTTGATCACGGATTTTCTCCAAATCGGAGTCCGTCAAATCTTTCACTTTTTTGGAATATGCAATGCCGCAGGCATCACAGATTTGCTTTGCGCGAGACCGCCCAATACCAAAAATGGCCGTAAGACCAATCTCAGAATGCTGATGCGGTGGAATATTTATACCAGCGATACGTGCCATTTTCGTCCTCTAAAACTCTAGCAATTAACCCTGACGTTGCTTGTGACGTGGATCAGTACAGATAACACGCACAATGCCATGACGTCGGATAATTTTGCAGTTGCGGCAAATTTTTTTGACCGAAGCCGAAACTTTCATTTTTTTCTCCTAAAACCATTCGCTACGTTCCGACTTTGATTCGCGCGGAACTTGCGCCATTTACTTCACATCCAATGACCAAACATCTATCAAATCAAGATGCCTTAAAGTTGGCTTTCTTCAGCAAGGATTCATACTGTTGAGACAACATGTAATTCTGCACTTGCGCCATAAAGTCCATTGTCACCACAACAATAATCAACAAAGAAGTGCCACCAAAATAAAAAGGAACACTGTACTTCAAAATCAAAAATTCAGGCAAAAGACAAACGAATGTTATATAAATTGCACCCGCTAAGGTCAATTTCAACAAAATCTTGTCAATATATTTAGCCGTGTGATCTCCGGGACGAATACCCGGAATAAACGCACCGCTCTTTTTCAAATTTTCTGCTGTTTCTTTACTATTAAAGACAAGTGCCGTATAGAAGAAACAGAAAAATATAATCGCCGCTGCATAGAGCATTACATAAATCGGCTGACCGGGACTCAAAGTAGCTGCAATATCCTTGAGCCAACGCATTGAATCACCTGAGCTAAACCAATTAGCTACTGTAGCAGGCAACAAAATAATTGAAGATGCAAATATAGGAGGAACCACACCAGCCATATTTAACTTCAATGGGAGATGCGATGCCTGCCCACCATAAACCTTATTACCAACCTGCCTACGGGCATAGTTGACTAAAATCTTCCGCTGACCACGTTCAACGAATACCACAAACCATGTGACGGCAACTACCAGAACCACTACGAAGAACGCCACAATAATGCTCATTGCACCCGTTCTCACCAATTCCAACAAACCGCCAACTGCACTGGGTAAACCCGCTGCAATACCAGCAAAAATCAGTATCGAAATACCATTACCCAAACCGCGTTCCGTAATCTGCTCACCCAACCACATGAGGAACATCGTTCCTGCGGTCAAAGTGACAACAGAAGTCATCCGAAATTGAAATCCGGGAGAAATAACCAAACCAACCGAAGCTTCCAACGCCAGAGCAATCCCTAACGACTGGAATAACGCCAGACCCAACGTACCATAACGGGTATATTGTGTGATTCTGCGTCGACCCGCTTCACCTTCTTTTTTCAATTGCTCTAAGCTCGGCACTACATAAGCCAGCAATTGCATAATAATCGATGCCGAAATATACGGCATGATACCTAGTGCAAAAATGGTAAAGCGAGATAATGCTCCACCAGAGAACATGTTGAAGAGACTCAGTATCCCTCCCTGCTGTCCCTTGAACATCTGCTGTAGTTGCACAGGGTCAATTCCGGGTACGGGGATATGCGCCCCTACACGATAAACAAGCAGGGCGAGCAACAGAAAAACCAGCCGCCGACGCAAATCGGCGAACTTATCAGTTTTTCCAGCTTGAGTCGAGATAGATGCCACTGAAGTCTCTTTCAACAATAAACTTACGCTACTGAGCCACCAGCTGCCTCAATCGCAGCCTTCGCACCAGCAGTCACACCCAAACCATTGATTTTGATAGCACGAGTGATTGCACCAGTATTGATAACTTTTGCAACTTTCACCAACTGACCTACCAACTTCTCTTGTTTAAGCGACAACAAATCAACCGAATCAAGTTGCAACGCATCTAGCATCGACAAGGTAACTTCGGCATTGAATTGTAGCAAGTGCGATTTAAAACCACGCTTTGGCAAACGGCGATGCATAGGCATTTGACCGCCTTCAAAACCTACCTTGTGATAGCCACCCGCACGCGATTTTTGTCCTTTGTGACCACGGCCTGCGGTTTTACCCAAGCCGGAGCCAATACCACGACCCACGCGACGCTTATAGTGTTTTGCGCCTTCTGCTGGCTTAATGCTATTGAGTTCCATCATTCCGCCTCTTAAAGCACCTTGACCAGATAACTGATCTTGTTAATCATGCCGCGAACTTCTGGTGTGTCTACCAATTCGCTGACGCTTTGCAACTTGCGCAAGCCCAAACCGCGCACAGTAGCACGATGAGACTCTTTGCAGCCGATAGGGCTACGCACGAGTTGAATTTTAATTGTTTGCTGTGTTGTCATACCAAACTCCACGATTAGGCAAAAAGTTCTTCAACTGTCTTGCCACGCTTCGCAGCAACCACTGCCGGAGCAGTCGAAGCAACCAGCGCATTCAGAGTTGCACGAACCATGTTGTAGGGATTGGTAGAGCCGTGGCTCTTGGCAACGATATCCGTTACACCAACCACTTCAAATACAGCACGCATAGGACCGCCTGCAATGATACCTGTACCTTTAGGGGCAGGAGCCATCATGACGCTAGCCGCACCATGATTGCCAACCACTTTGTGGTGAATGGAACCATTTTTCAGGGAAACCTTGGCCATATTGCGACGTGCTTCTTCCATTGCCTTTTGGACAGCAGAAGGAACCTCTTTCGACTTGCCTTTACCCATGCCGATACGACCATCGCCATCACCGACCACAGTAAGGGCAGCAAAACCGAGAATGCGTCCGCCTTTTACTACTTTGGTCACGCGATTGATCGCGATCATCTTTTCACGCAGACCGTCTTCTGGACCTTCGGTCTTACCCTGCACTTTTGCTTGAACTTTAGCCATTCTGTATTCCGTTCCGCTTAGAACTGCAAGCCTGCTTCACGAGCTGCATCTGCCAAAGCCTTTACACGACCATGGTAAGCAAAACCCGCACGATCAAATGCAACTTTTTCTACACCAGCTGCTTTGGCCTTTTCAGCAACACGCTTGCCAATCATTTGTGCAGCAGCAATGTTGCCACCCTTACCAGCGCTACCCAAGGTTTGGCGCACTTCGGATTCTGCGGTAGACGCAGAGGCCAAAACTTTGGAGCCATCGCCAGAAATAACGTTTGCATAAATATGCAGGTTGGTACGGTTCACGGTCAAACGCGCAACGCCTTGCGCTGCAATGCGAATTCGCGTTTGACGAGCCCTGCGAAGACGTTGCTCTTTCTTTGTCAACATATTGCAGTTCCTTATTTCTTCTTGGTTTCTTTGATCGTGACTTTTTCGTCTGCGTAACGAATACCTTTGCCCTTATAAGGCTCTGGAGGACGTACAGCACGAATTTCAGCCGCAATCTGACCAACACGCTGGCGATCCGAACCCTTCACCAACACTTCAGTGGGTGTAGGTGCAGAGATGGTGATACCAGCAGGCATTTCAATATTCACGGGGTGTGAAAAACCAGCGGCAAGATTCAACTTACCACCAGCGACTTGGGCTTTGTAGCCCACGCCAATCAGCACCAATTTTTTCTCGAAACCCTTGGTGACACCAATCACCATGTTGTTCACCAATTGACGCATCGTTCCACACATTGCATCGGCATTGCGAGAATCGTCAACTGGTTTGAAACTCAATTTCCCATCAGCTGTGGAAATCGACACCAAACCATTCAGGGCTTGCTGCAAAGAACCGCCAGCACCCTTTACGGTAATATAACCGTCGTTAATCGAGACATCTACCCCAGCTGGGATAGAAACTGCGAGTCTACCTACACGAGACATGTATTCTTCTCCTCAATGTAGGGTTAAGCAACATAGCATAACACTTCGCCGCCAACACCGGCTGCGCGCGCTTTGCGATCTGTCATCACACCCTTGGGCGTAGTAACGATGGCAACACCCAGTCCGTTTTGGACTTGCGGAATTGCGCTGCTACCACGATAAACACGCAAACCAGGGCGACTCACGCGCTCGATGCGTTCAATTACAGGACGACCGGCATAGTACTTCAATGCAATTTCCAACTCAGATTTGCCATCTTTGCTAGAAACTTTGAAGCTATCAATGTAGCCTTCATCTTTCAGAACCTGGGCAATTGCAACCTTCACTTTGGACGAAGGTGCAGAAACCGAGGTTTTTGCAACCATTTGCGCATTACGAATGCGCGTCAACAGGTCAGCAATGGGATCACTCATGCTCATATTTGATTCTCCAGCTGCTTACCAACTAGCCTTGACAACACCGGGAATCTCACCGGCGAATGCCATTTCACGAATTTTTGTACGACCCAGACCGAATTGCTGGAACGTACCACGAGGACGACCCGTAATGGCACAACGATTACGTTGGCGCATAGGGTTGGCATTACGAGGAATCTTTTGCAAGCCCAAACGCGCAGCAGCCCGTTCCTCATCAGTACGCTTTGCATCACCAGCAATTGCCTTCAGCTCAGCGTATTTTTTAGCGTACTTGGCAACCAGTTTGTCGCGTTTGTTCTCGCGCTCAATTAAAGCCATTTTTGCCACAAGTCACCTCAATTCTTGAACGGGAAACGGAAGCCAGAGAGCAGCGCCTTGCACTCATCATCTGTCTTAGCCGTTGTAGTGATACTGATATTGAGGCCGCGCAACGCATCCACTTTATCGTATTCAATTTCAGGGAAAATGATTTGCTCTTTCAAGCCGATGTTGTAGTTACCACGACCATCGAAAGAACGCCCAGAAATACCACGGAAGTCACGTACACGAGGCAAAGCAACAGTAACGAAGCGATCGAGGAATTCATACATCTGAACGCCACGCAATGTCACCATACAGCCAACTGCTTGACCTTCACGGATTTTGAAACCAGCAATCGCTTTACGGGACTTCGTCACAACAGGCTTTTGACCCGCAATCTTGGCCAAATCGGCCACTGCGTGATCCATCACCTTCTTATCTGCAACCGCTTCACCCACACCCATGTTCAGGGTAATTTTGGTCAAGCGCGGAACCTGCATAGTCGAGGTGTAACCAAATTTGGTCATCAACTCAGAAACCAGCTTCTCGCGGTAATGTTTTTGCAAACGAGCCATGCCTATGCCACCTTGATTTCTTCGCCACTGGATTTGTAAACGCGTACACGCTTACCATCTGCCAGCACCTTGATGCCAACACGATCCGCTTTACCAGTTGCAGCATTAAAAATTGCCACATTCGATTGGTGAATAGGCATTGCCTTCTCCACCACCCCACCGGTCAAACCCTTCAGGGGGTTGGGTTTAGTGTGTCGCTTGACAATATTGACACCCTCAACTACCAAGTGAGAATCATCCTTGCGTAGGGAAACAACTCCTTTTTTCCCTTTATCACGCCCGGTGATAATAATTACCTCATCGCCTTTGCGAATCTTATTCATGGCGCGTCCTTACAAAACTTCGGGAGCCAGCGACACAATCTTCATGAACTTCTCGGTACGCAATTCACGCGTAACAGGCCCGAAGATACGTGTGCCAATTGGCTCCAACTTGGCATTCAGCAACACGGCAGCGTTGCCATCAAACTTAACCAAGGAACCATCACCACGACGAATCCCTTTGGCAGTACGAACCACTACCGCGTTATAAATGTCGCCTTTTTTAACGCGCCCACGCGGAGCAGCTTCCTTAACGCTGACTTTAATAACATCGCCCACACTGGCATAACGGCGCTTGGAACCTCCAAGCACCTTAATACACAGGACGGACTTTGCACCTGTATTGTCAGCAACTTCTAATCGTGATTCAGTTTGGATCATTTTTATATTCCCAACTTGTACCAGATGCAAGCATTCACCCCAAAAGGCAAACACCAACAACGAGTCAGTCTTGGTCCCGCTGTCTGCAATGCAAACCACTCGCATCACATTCATTTAGGCAGATACTTCGTACTTAAGCGAAGTTTGCGATTATGCCACAGAAAAGCAAAGCACCGCAAACTATTTTTGTAATTGATGAATTAACGGGCTGCGACAATCATCGCTTTGTAGTCACCCCCCTCATATCGTCACAACAAGGAGAACACCCACCATGAGCGAACGTGTAGTTTTTATCGGCGGCGGAAACATGGCTTCCGCCATGATAGGTGGATTGCGCCAACAAGGTTATCCCATCGGATTACTGGACATCATTGAACCACAAGAAGATGCACGCAAACGTCTGCACACCCATTTAGGCATCACAGCTCACCCGGAAGCAGGGGCTTTTTTAGAGCATTCCACCATCGTGGTATGGGCGGTAAAACCACAGATATTTCAAGAGGTTACCGCGCAACTAATCCCTTATTTCGCACCCAATGTCCTCCATATCAGTGTGGCGGCTGGCATTCGTTCCGATAGCATCGCCCGCTGGTTATCAAACGAACGGATTATCCGCGCCATGCCCAACACCCCCGCCCTCATCGGCAAAGGTATGACGGGATTGTTTGCGCGGGAGGCTACTTCGTCCATTGATCGCGAGAACACAGAACGCATCGTATCGGGGATGGGGGATTTTCTTTGGCTAGAACAAGAACATCAATTAGATGCCGTCACGGCTATCTCTGGTTCAGGCCCTGCCTATATGTTCTATCTCATGGAAACCATGATAGAGGCCGGCGCAGATATGGGATTAAGCCGCGAGCAAGCCTACCGACTGGCAACCGCCACCTTTATCGGTGCCGGTGAATTGGCCCAATCCAGCAACGAGCCACCTGAAATTTTGCGACACCGCGTCACATCCAAGGGCGGAACGACCTATGCGGCGATTACGAATATGGATCGCAACAACATCAAGGGACTATTCACCCAAGCACTACACGCCGCCCACCAACGTGCAATCGAAATGGGGGATGAATTTGGTGTCGTGAAGCCGTCTAAGTAGATTTTGTAAGCAATTTGCACGGATTCTGTCAACCATTGATACATGTCAAGCGTCATAGTAGCAGGCGGTTATGGGTGATTCTTACGAGATAAGTAACACCGTAATCATTGTGATCGACTATTTATCCTGTGACAGCTATGCCCAAGACAACGATTCAGGTTCCCGAAAAAGGCACATACCAATGGCAATTATTTGACTACTGGTCCGATGAGTTCCGTCAAACCCATGCGGATCATTCAGCCTATATTGCCCTGAATTTTGCTGGTGCGCTGGATGCTTGCCGTAACAAGTTTCAGACATTGATTCAATACCACCGCCAGCACTTGAACGATGCCAAGCATGGCATCCGCCACAGCCGTGCCATTGCGCGTTTGCAAAATACGATGTCAGGTGCAGCTATGGCGTATGAAAGCTGCTTCCATCAAGCCACCACCCGCAATACATCTGCCGCATAAGCCTCCAGCTTTCTGGCTCCAATCCCGCTAATGCCCTGCAAATCTTCCAAGGTTTGCGGGGCTTTTTTTGCAATGGCGGCTAACGTGGCATCGTGAAAAATCACATAGGCGGGTAAATTGTGTTCTTTGGCGATTTGGGAACGCCATGCCTTTAACGCGGCATAACGAATCAGCCCTTCGCTATCCAACGCAATCGGGGCTTTGATGATGGCGGATCGATCGTCTCGGGTTCTGCGTTCTTTGCGCTCAGTGCGTTCTTTTTCACGCAAACTAACCACCACTTCACCCCGCAGCACCGCACGGGATTGCTCGGTTAAACGCAGTGTATTAAACGATTCCACATCCACCGCCACTGCGTTCATGGCAAGGAGTTGGCGCAGCACACCCCGTAATTCTGGTTCGCTGTAATCTTTACCGATTCCAAAAGTGCTTAACGTATCGTGCTGATGGTGCGTGATTTTTTCGGTCGCCTTACCGCGCACAATATCAACGATATGCCCCGTTCCAAAGCTAATACCGCTCAACTGCTGGACGCGGTAGATGGTGCTTAATAGTTTTCGCGCTGCATCGGTTCCATCCCATACCGTGGGCGTGGATAAGCAGTTATCACAATTGTGGCAACGGTAGCCCGCATCGCGCTGCTCCCCAAAATAGGCCAGCAAACGCACACGGCGGCAATCAATGGATTCAGCCAGCCCCAAAAGTGCTTCCAACTTGCCTCGCAGATTGTGTTTAAATTCCTCGATCGCCGGACTTTCGTCAATCATGCGGCGTTGATTCACCACATCTTGCAGCCCATACGCCATCCACGCATAGGCCGGTAAACCATCACGCCCTGCACGTCCGGTTTCTTGGTAATAGCCCTCGATATTTTTCGGCATATCCAAGTGCGCCACAAAACGCACATCGGGTTTATCAATCCCCATACCGAAGGCGATGGTTGCCACCATCACCACCCCCTCATCGCGTAAAAAACGATTTTGGTTGGCCTGCCGGATACTGCTTTCCAGCCCCGCATGGTAGGGCAGGGCATCAATGCCCGCCTCCGCCAACGATTGCGCCACTTCTTCCACCCGTTTACGGGATTGGCAGTAAACGATGCCGGCTTCTTTGGCGTGATTTTTCTCTATAAAGCGTAGCAACCTCTGTATGGCTTGCGCGGGGTTTCGTTTCTCTACGATGGTGTAACGGATATTGGGACGATCAAAACTACTGACGAATGTTTGGGCTTCTTCCAGTTGCAACCGCTCTACGATGTCCGCGCGGGTGAGCGCATCCGCCGTAGCAGTGAGCGCGATGCGTGGTACGCCTGCATAGCGGGAGTGCAGCACCGTCAATGATCGGTATTCTGGTCGAAAATCGTGCCCCCATTGGCTTACGCAATGTGCTTCATCAATCGCAAACAGGCTCAATAAACCGCGTTCCAACAACGAATCCAGCAGTGCCAGAAAACGCGGGTTCGTCACCCGCTCGGGTGCAGCATAGAGCAGGGTGATTTCCCCTCGCAATAAACGCTGTTCCACTTGATAGGCTTCTTGCGCCTCAAGGCTGGAATTCAAAAATGCCGCCGATACGCCCGCTTCGTGCAGTGCGCCCACTTGGTCGTGCATCAAGGCAATCAACGGGGAGATGACGAGCGTAATACCATAGCCCGCTTGCTGGCGCACGATAGCCGGAATCTGGTAACACAACGATTTACCGCCCCCCGTTGGCATCAAAACCAGTGCATCGCCACCATTGGCAACGTGTTCCACGATGGCTTGCTGCGGTTCACGAAAATCAGAATACCCAAACACATTCTGAAGAATGGAACGGCAATCAGAAAGAGACAGGGGTGGGGACTTGTTCATATCAACCATGATACATAAACCAAGAGGGTGCTCACTGGAAGTTCTAGTTAGCATGAACATGGCATAGATACGCGATGTTTAGAGGATACTACGCCGTTTATCCTGCAAATTAAGCCAATTCAGTAATTAGCGACATCGCAACCATGACAACTCCCCGCTACACACAGGCGCTGCACTTTGCAGCCATCGCCCACGAAGGGCAAATGCGCAAAGGCGGTTCCATTCCCTACATCACGCATCCGGTTGCCGTTGCGGCACTGGTGGCAGAGTATGGCGGCGATGAAGACCAGCAAATCGCGGCACTTTTACACGATGTATTAGAAGATTCCGGCCCCCACCACGCCCCTGAAATTCAGCGATTATTCGGCGAACGGGTGCTAGAAATGGTCGAAGCCTGCACCGACGGTGTTCCCGATACCACCGGACTCAAACCCCCGTGGCACGCCCGCAAAAGTGCCTACATCGCCCATCTAACCGATGCCAGTGACGCTATTTTGCTGGTCGCGGGCTGCGACAAGGTGAATAACGCCCAAGCCATTTTGTCCGACATGGAACAAATAGGGCAAACCGTCTTCGACCGTTTCACCGCCACGCGGGAAGAAACGCTGTGGTATTACCAAACGTTAACCCACATTTTCACCACCCGTCAAACCCCTATCGCCGCACGTTTGGCCGACATCGTGCGGCAAATTTCTATGCCATGATAAGTTGCTCCATGACCAAAAATCTCCCCTCCTACACCCGCGCCCAAAACTTGCCCACGATTTTGGCAAACCGCATCGTTATTTTGGACGGTGCAATGGGTACGATGATTCAGCGTTTCAAGCTCGGTGAGGCGCACTACCGAGGCGAACGCTTTCACGATTTTCCGCGCGATGTGAAGGGCAATAACGAATTGTTGAGCCTCACGCGCCCTGACGTGATCCGCGATATTCACGAAGGCTACCTTGCCGCCGGAGCCGATTTAATCGAAACCAACACCTTCGGCGCGACCACCATCGCCCAAGCCGATTACGGCATGGAACACTTGGCGTATGAAATGAATGTCGAATCCGCCCGCCTTGCCCGTGCTGCGTGCGACAAGTATTCCACGCCCGATAAACCGCGTTTCGTCGCCGGAGCGCTTGGCCCCACGCCCAAAACCGCCAGCATCAGCCCCGATGTGAACGACCCCGGTGCGCGTAACGTCCATTTTGAAGAGCTGCGCCAAGCGTATTACGAGCAAGTAAAAGGTTTAGTCGAAGGCGGCGCGGATGTGCTGTTGGTAGAAACGATTTTCGACACCTTGAACGCCAAAGCCGCGCTTTTCGCCATTGACGAATTCTTTGAAGCATCCGGCGAACGCCTGCCGATTTTGATTAGCGGCACGGTCACCGATGCGTCGGGGCGCATTTTGAGCGGTCAAACCGTCACCGCCTTCTGGCACAGCGTGCGCCACGCCCAACCGCTGGCGATTGGGTTGAACTGCGCACTCGGTGCAACGCTGATGCGCCCCTACATCCAAGAATTGAACCGCGCCGCGCCCGACGTATTCATTAGCTGCTACCCCAATGCCGGCTTGCCCAACCCGATGAGCGACACCGGTTTTGACGAAACCCCCGAAGTCACCAGCCGCTTGGTACGCGAATTTGCCGCCGAAGGATTGGTAAACATCGTAGGCGGCTGCTGCGGCACAACCCCCGACCACATCGGCGCAATCTGCCAAGCTGTCAGCCCGCTGACCACGCGCAAATTGCAACGCAATGGGTTTTATCGGGATGGGGAATAATTAGATGCACTAACATACGTGCATCTAATTAACCAGCAATCCTGATTCCTATGTCCACTCCAAACATTCAGACTATGCCGAGCAGGATGTTCAATCATGCTGCCAGCCAAGCCAAGCGTTTTGCAAACACCGCGCCTGTGTTCATTACGGAACGGGGGAAACCTTCCCATGTGCTGATGAGCATAGGTTTGTATCAACGCCTTACGTGCAATACACAAAAAATAGCCGATTTACTAGCCATGCCTGCAATCGAAAACGATGTACTGGATGCGTACTTGGAAATGTCTATATCCCGCGATGTGGCACAGGCTGCTGATTTTTCGTGATGTTTATTCTGGATACCAATGTCGTTTCGGAACTGCGTAAAGTCCGATTAGGTCGTGCCGACCCTCATGTTGCACGCTGGGCTGATAGCGTAAATGCTGCTGATTTGTATATCTCAGTGATTACCGTGCAAGAATTAGAAATTGGTGTGTTGCTAGCTGAACGCCGTGACCCACCACAAGGTGTGATATTGAGGCGCTGGCTGGAGCAATATGCTTTACCCGCATTTGCAGGACGCATACTCCCCATCGATATGGCTGTGGCACAACGCAGCGCCCCACTTCATGTTCCAAATCCTTGCCCCGTGCGTGATGGTCTCATTGCCGCCACAGGCTTGATTCACGGCATGACAGTGGTCACACGCAATGTGGCGGATTTTGAATCCACAGGTGTGCGATTACTCAACCCGTGGATTCCAGCTGCTTAACCCACCTTCGGCAATCCCGCCAGCGCCGCGTTGAGGTCGTCTTCGTTGTAGCTTTCATCCGACAATTCGCCGGCAAAGTATTTTTGGTACGAAGCCATATCGAAGTGTCCGTGACCGGATAAGCAGAACAAAATGGTTTCCGATTTGCCTTCGCGTTTGCAGCGCAGTGCTTCTTCAATCGCGGCTTTTACGGCGTGGTTGGATTCGGGCGCGGGAACAATCCCTTCGTGGCGTGCGAACAATACGCCCGCTGCAAAGCATTCAACTTGGTTGTACGCCACCGCTTCCATCAAACCCAATTCCTTGCAGTGCGATACCAGCGGAGCCATTCCGTGGTAACGCAATCCGCCAGCGTGGAATCCGGGCGGCGTGAATTGGCTGCCCAGCGTGTGCATTTTGGTGAGCGGGGTCATGCCGGCGGTGTCGCCAAAATCGTAGGCATACGTACCGCGTGTGAGCGTGGGGCAAGCTGCGGGTTCAACCGCCACGATGCGCGATTTTTGTCCGCCGCGCAAACCGTGCCCAATGAACGGAAACGCAATCCCCGCAAAATTCGAGCCGCCGCCCGCGCAGCCAATCACCACATCCGGCCAGGTATTTGCCATTTCCATTTGCAGCATCGCTTCTTGCCCGATGATGGTTTGGTGCAGCAAAACGTGGTTCAGCACCGAGCCGAGCGCGTATTTGGTGTCGTCGCGTTGCACGGCGAGTTCCACCGCTTCCGAAATCGCAATGCCCAAACTGCCCGGATGGTCAGGCGTTTTTGCCAGCACCGCGCGACCGTAGGCGGTTTCCATCGAAGGCGATGCCACGCAGCGTGCGCCATACGTTTCCATCACGGCGCGGCGATACGGTTTTTGGTCGAAGGAGCAGCGAACTTGATAGACTTCCACCTGCAAATCGTACAAAGAACCTGCGAACGACAGCGATGTGCCCCATTGTCCTGCGCCCGTTTCGGTGACGAGGCGTTTCGTACCCGCTTGCTTGTTGAAAAACGCTTGCGGCACGGCGGTGTTGGGCTTGTGGCTTCCGGCGGGGCTGACACCTTCGTATTTGTAGAAGATTTTGGCGGTCGTGCCGAGTGCTTTTTCCAACTTGTGGGCGCGGTACAGCGGGGCGGGTCGCCAGAGTTGGAACACTTCGCGCACCGGTTCGGGGATTTCGATTTCACGCTCTTGGCTCACCTCTTGCTGGATGAGTTCCATCGGGAACAGCGGCGATAAATCGGCAGGGCCTACGGGTTGCATGGTTGCGGGGTGCAACACGGCGGGCGCGGGCTGGGGTAAATCCGCCTGAATGTTGTACCAGAAGCGGGGCATTTGGTCTTCGGATAACAGGTATTTGGTTTGCTGGGTCATGGGGTCTCCTTAAAAAAGTGTTTTTGCCAAAAATTCTGTGCATGAGTATGGCGCAAATTACCGTGTTTTTAGGGTTTGCAATATACTGCATAGGGTATTTTAACCCTTGAGGATTGGAGCAATTAACCATGAATTCCCGCATTGTCACCCGCCGTACCGCCCTGACTAGTTTGTTGTTGGGCGCGGTTATGAGCTATGTTCCCCACGCCCACAGCCAAATGTGGGCGCGTCAATCGGCTGATTTTGTGAATTTAGATACCGCCCGCCAAGAGTTGGAAAGCGGCAAGGCGATTGTTTTCGATATTCGAGAACCGCAAGAACACGCCACCGGAGTCGCCCCGGGAATGCGGCTTTTACCCATGCGCCAGTTGCCAAGCCGCCTGCATGAAATCCCCAAAGACCCCAAGCAGCCGGTTTTGTTGATTTGCAACACCCAAAACCGTTCTGCAGCCACCTTGCAATTTTTGCGCGAAAAGGGTTACACCAATGTGCGCTACGTTCACGGCGGCATGAGCGAATGGGCTAGGCGATCATGGCCTATGATAAAACCACCACCTCATCACTAAAGCCATCGGCAACCCGTTGCCCTGCGCACAGCACCGAATAAACGCTGCAATCCAACCGCGATTTTTCTTGCTGCAATTTTTGGGCGAATGCGGATGATAAACAGCAATCGCCATCGGAAATCATCAATATATCGGCTTTGATACAGTCTTTTTTATTTTCAATAATATGAAGCGATTTTTTCAACGGCGTTTCAAAATCCGTGCCGCCGCCAAAACCCTGATTCAAAAATGCCAAAAGCCCGCGTGTATTTTTGGCGCTTTCCATGGAAAACTCGCGCAATTCTCCGCTAGCACCAAATAAAATAACGTGCAATGCGCGATTTTCTTTTTTCAAGATATTCGCAATCGCCAATAACAAGGCTTTGGCTTTTAATAACGGTAAACCATTCATGCTACCCGAGGTATCCAAGCACGCGACGACGGGGCCAGTGCGTTTTTGTTGGCGGTCGATTTCTTCGCCTTGTCGGTACGTAATACCTTTTAATTGATATGTTTGTAACGATTGTTCGAGGAGTTTGGCATAAAACAGCGTTTCAAGGGTTTCATCTTCCAAATACAGTAATTCGCTGGGCAAAATCCGCATTAAATCATCGCTGCGGTGTGTGCCATAGACTTCGGATTTGCTGGCTTCGGGGATTTTGGATTGCTTTTTCTTTTCTTCTGAAATGTAATCGCGTCCCATTTTGCGGGCTAATTCGTGGATTGCGCGATTATTTTGCAATTCTCTGGCGAGGGCTGAAAAATCATCGGTACACGCTTTCAAATCACCATACGAAAATTCTGCACCCTTGCACTGCTTTAAGAATTCTTTGACTTCTTCGTATTTTTGTGAAATATCCCCAAGCAAAATCCGAAATTGGGCGAGTTTTTGGCGAATCGCATCGGGGATATTTTCATTGGCAATTTCTGCTTCGTAGGCTTGGGTTGCTGTGAATTGTTCCCGAATCGTTTGAATACTTTGCGTATTCAGCGGCTGGTTCATAAAATGATCGTGGTGCGCTTGCCAATCGGGTTCAGGGTCTGGTTTAGATTGGGATTTTGAATTATTTTGATTTTCCCAATCCCACAAACGCCATTTATTAGCACCGAGCTTTTTTTCAGCCGTTTCTTTCAGAGCGCGAATCGTGGGTTCCCATGTTTCTTCGGGGGTAATTTTATTGATAACCCAATCGACCAAACCTTCTTCAACCGCTGCATGATTCGCAAAATGAGCAAGATTCACGCAGCGCGTAGAAAACGCATGGCAGTTTTTGAAAACCAAGCCATAAAAACTGCGTTGCCCCACCGCCGAATCTGCACCGCCTGCAACGTGGGTATTTCCTACCGCCCCCGAATCATTACAAGAAACATAAATTTTATTTCCCATTGTGCTTTTCGAGGTGAAATCACGGGCATCGCTGCGTTGAACGGTGCTTTCTGCCACACCATCGACTACGATATTGGAAATTTGCCCATTCCCCACATAAATCCCCGAATGCTCCGCCGCCACCCATAAATCACAATACAGCACGCTACCTTCCACGGGCGTGACTTTATCGCGGAAGGTATTATCAATAAAGTATTTAAGCGGTTTTAATCCGAAGCGCAATGCGGCTGCTAAAAAGGGAATCATTGGATATATTTATTTTTTACTCACTTAATCCAATGCCTGCATTACTGCTTGTGGATTACGGCTAATAACATTCAATAGTACCAATGAAGCACCATTGGGAGAACGGTCACCCCGCTCCCAATGGCGAAGGGTGGCAACAGAAAAACCAAAACGTGCAGCAAATTCTTGCTGCGTCATACTCAAACGCTGGCGCACGCTGGATACATCTACCGCTTGTGGTTTGTATATTTTTACACCTAATTCTACCGATGATGGTTTATCTTTAGCTTGCGTGTATGCAATGGCTTCAGTCAATCCTTGTTTAATACTGTTAAATGCACGGGACATATTAGACTCCTAGTATCAATTAAAGTGATGGATCAAAATATCAACCAAATCGGCTAATTCATTTCGTTCGGCTTTAGTAAGGTTAGCACGCTCGTTCTTTGCGCACACCGCCCGTACCTTCCATCAAATCACCCGCTTTGGGATGTGATGCCAAATAACTGATGATGTCCGAACGTTCGGATGGACTCATCAGTTTTTGAACGCGCCCAATGTATTCAGGCAACTCTGCAATGGTAATCATCGCAGTATTGTAATCCATTGGATTAGATACATAGCATCACAACCAGATATTTTCCCGCAATTCCACCCCCAGCAAATCCTCCATTCCCTCTTGGGGATTTTGTGATTTTGCTTGCGGCTGCGCAGAACCCACGCCCACATACTGCAATTCAGGGCGATTTTCCGCATCATTCCAAAACCAAACATCCTCAAAATCCCAGCCCATCGTATTTTCAAAATAACGTTGTTTCCATTGGGCAGCATCAAGAGTTTTTCCGTTGGCTTGAAAGCCATTCATGCAAGCGCTATTAGCAATAGATGGGCATTGTTGGTTTGAAAAATTCTTTGAAGTAAAACACATTGTTATTTGCAACTTTTCATAACTATTTCCTGACACTATAAAATAGTCACCCATTGATGAACTACTTTTAATGGTACTATTTTTAACTACACCATTACTAATTAAACGATTTTTTGCTGAACACATCTCAATGGAAACTTTATCAGCACCATTGCCAATTAAATTATACTTGGCAAGGCAATTTTTAATTGTGGAGTTGGTAGCATTGTTGGAAATTAAATATGAATCTGCCGAACAAGCAATAATTGTACTTTTTTCTATATCTTCCAATAAGTTATGATTCGTTTTACAGTTGGTAACTTTGCTGCTTTGCAATTTTTTAGCTAACCCACCATTGTTAATTTTCATATCATTCAAAGTCGAATTTGATAAAATACTAGAAAAAAGCCATATTCCACTTTTAGGTGCAATCGTAAATCCCTGCCCATTATAATGCCCTTGAAAAACAATATCATTCCAAGTTTTTACTTGACTACCATCAATATCCGCAGTTTGCACAAAGTAATAACCCTTTTGCCCAATATGTGGTTCTGCTAATTCGAGTAAATCTTCAAGACAGGTAACTTGCAATGGGTCAGCCTCAGTGCCGCTACCAAACCAGCCCTTCACTACACTGCCTTTCTTGGCTTGAACTATAGTTTTGATAGCTACTACCAAACGGCTAGTCTGCACTACAGGCAGATTGGCTTGTTTTTGGCTTGTACCCACAGCAACCCATTTTCCGCTTGCATCCTGCACTTCTACCGCATCGACTGGCACTTGCTTGTTGAATTGCTGCAAGGTATTTTTGATTATTTCTAATACTTTAGAAGCGTTATCGGGATGATTCCAAAGGCAGTTTTTCAATAACAATAAATCCGAAAGATTCACTTCGGTGCGCTCATTGCTCGCTGCGGAAAATGACAACAATTTGACGGCTTTGATTAAACGGCGGTCGGAAAGGCGTTCGCGGGCATCTTCTTTGAACACTTCTTTGTGCTGCACCCAAATATGCCGCAAGGCTTCCTGAATCATTGTGGGCATTTGTACGGCACGCGCTTTGTGCTGGAGTGTTTCGATTTCCGCCGTTTGCAAACGGTTTTGTAGCGGTGCAAAATCGCCCTTGTTTTGCATTAACGCCATTAAATGGTTATCACCCACATAATCGACAAAACAACGCATTAAAAAACGGTCGTACAATGCGCTTAATTCTTCTTGCGAAGTGGGCAATTCATTCGATGCGGCAATCAGGGCTTGCAGCGGCACTTTCTGCGCGATTGCACCATTGTGATAGACACGCTCGTTCAAAATGGTTAAGAGCGCATTCAAAATCGACGAACTGGCTTTGAAAATTTCATCCAAAAACGCAAAATGCACCGTTGGCAAATAACCTTCGGTATTGCGTTTGAAACGGTCGGCTTTTAATTCCGTCAATGATAGCGGGCCAAAAATTTCTTCGGGTGTTGAAAATTTGGTTAATAGATATTCAAAATACGCATTCGATTCAAACCCTTCAGCAATGCGGCGTGCCAGCATACTTTTTGCTGTACCGGGTGGCCCGACTAAAAGGATATTTTCTCCCGCCAAGAGCGTGAGAAGCGATATTTTGAGAATATCTTCCCGATCCACAAGACCTTGATTCAGTTCTTGCAATAGGTTTTTAATTTTGTGTTTCATAGAATTGGACATTATTTAATTTTCCTTGGGTTGCTTATACCGCGCATACGACCATAGATATTGATCCGGTCGATGGGTAATCAGTTTTTCGATATGTTGATTCAATGCTTCGGGGGTATCGACATGATTTACCAATTCCAAGTGAATGCGATAGCGTCCGGTAAACCCCAACCGTTCACACCAGCAGGAAACAACGGGCGCACCGCTTTGTTCGGCTAGGCGGGAAACCAGCGTCATCGTATACGCCGGACGACCCCACATATTTGCCCACACGCCCAATCCGGCGGGCGGCACTTGGTCGGGTAGCACGCAGACATAGCCGCCGTTTTTCAAAGCACGTAGCAGGTTGCGCACGCCCGTGAAACCCGTGGGGAACATCTGCAAAAACGGACGATTGCGGGATTGCGCCACCAAAGCCGCCAGCCACGCCTTCCGCGCCGGACGAAACAATGCCGACATCGCACCATATTCCGCCAAATACCGTTCACCCAAGGCTTGCCCGACCATCTCCCAGCAGCCGAGGTGCGGAGTAATCACAATCGCTCCTTTTTTGGATTGCAAGACGTGTTCCAGCGCGGCTTCACCGTGCCATTCCACCCGATGCAATACCGAAGCCCCCGCCGGACGCATCCACAGCCAAGGCAATTCCCCCACCAATGCCCCCATCGCCGCCACCGAACCGCGATACTGCGCCGGCGTAAACCCCGCAGCTTGGGCATTGGCCTCCAGCCGTCTGCGGTAGGTGGGCGAAAGCAACCAAACCAGCCATCCCAACCCCGCACCCACGCGCTGCATCAAAGGAAGGGGGATATGGCTCAAGGCACGAAAGAGGGAGAAGATAAAGTTACCCATCAATTAACATCCTTGTGAATGCAGAATCAGCACGCGGCGAAAGCGCATATCCGATTCATTCCAAACCCAATAATGGGTAAATCCATTGTTGTAATGCGGATCATGCTGCATACGCAGCGCGGGTTTGCCGTTGACCAACCCCACTGAGAGGGTAAATTGACCATCGGGTTGCCCGATTTCCGTCAGCACTTGGGTTTTTCCGCGAAAGCTGATTCTGACCAGCGTATCACCGCCCCAAAAAGCACCCGCACCGCTGGAGGTACGATTGGGCGCGTCCTCGGAAGGTGCGGCACGCGGCACACGTTCCAGCACGAGGCGCATCGTGTCCCCCTCGAGTTTCAATTGGCGGTCGGCCAGCGTTTGGGGCAAGCGCTTATCGCTTCCTTCGAGTTGCTTCACCCAATCGGTTTCGTTCAGCGAAAAACTACCCTTCTGGACAAAATGGATGGAACTAGGAGTAGGTTGCCCTTTGCTCCACGTAAAGCCATTGCTATCCGGTTCCACCCCCGACGAAAAGTAATGCGCTGGGTGGTCGGGGTCGAGGTACACGCTGCCCCAAACGGGAGAAAGCACCAGCACGAAATCCACCTCGCCCGTAATCCAAGTGCGTTTGAGGAGTAAATCGGGTTCACCATCTTGATTCCAATCGCCCAACCACAGCAATTCCTGCCGCTGAAACACCATGCCATTGGCGCGGGGCAAAATCACCGTGCTGACATTATTGGGCTGGCGTTCGGCTTTGATTTCCAGCGAACCGGCTAATAATTTTCCATCGGGGCGTTTTTCATGTGCGGTGAAAAACTGCCATTTTTTCCCGTTGATTTCCACCGCAGCCCGCCAGCCTTCGTGCAACACGACGGGCGCAAGAACGCTGGGATACGCACCCACGCGGAGCTTTTCGTGTTTTCCACCCTCCCGCTGAAGCCGCGCCAAAAGCAAAGTATCGGCTGGCGCTTCAAGCGAAAAACCATACGCTTTATTGGCAGTGGGTTGGTATTTTCCTTCCAAGAGCCGACCCGCCTGCTTGCCACTTACACGCATTTCGTCCGATGGAATGGGTTTGGTCGCGGCTTCCACTACCAAGTTGCCATCCCGCAGCGCGAGTGCGTACCAATCTTTGAGATTGGATTTATCGGTAGGCGAACTGACGCTTAAATTGCTCCCCGGAATCTGCAATTCCAGCCGCAACTCCTCCGCCCCCACGCAACTACTGCCCCACACCAGCAATCCGGCGAGGCATATCCGCAGTGTTTGAAAAAAATTGGGACGATTCTTC
>CALMCD010000175.1 GCA_937863075.1 uncultured Rhodoferax sp.
ATCGGTCTCGCCCAACGCCCGCGCATAGCCATCGGCAATCGTTGCCATGAGCTTTTCGATTTCGTACTGCCCTAAATGGCGTGCAAGCAAACCCACACGCACCCGCTCATCACGGGTTTTCATCCAATGCAGCAGTACCAAGAGGCAACCGGCTAGTAACAATATATCCATCGCTGTATCCTTTATCCTTATCCCCGTATTGTCCAATATCTCCACCAAGCTACACCATGAACCCCACTAGCGTCACCAGTATTCATTCCATTTTCGCTATTTGCTTCGGAGCGTGCTTGGGGGCATTGGCACGCTGGCGTTTGGGGCTGTGGTTGAACGCAGGGGGTGCGACATTACCGTGGGGGACGTTGGCAGCCAATCTGATAGGCGGTTATTTGATCGGTATTTGCGTGGCGGTTTTTCAAACGCTGCCCGAATTGAATCCCCTATGGCGGCTCACCTTGGTGACGGGTTTTTTGGGTGCGCTCACCACCTTTTCCAGTTTTAGTGCCGAGGTGGTGGGTATGTTGATGCAAGAACGTTATTTACTCGCACTGGGAACTGCCAGCCTGCATTTAATCGGTTCACTGGCTTTTACGGTAGCGGGTATCATCACCACACGTTTTATTCTATCTATTTGAGATATTTGCGCCTTGAGGAAAAATTATGGAAACCATGCAAGTTGTTGCCTCTGTGCTATTTGCGTTAGCCTTGCTGCACACTTTCTCCACCAAGTTTTTTGAACACCTCGCCCACTGCCATCCCCATCATGCGGGGGTATTTCACTTGCTTGCCGAAGTAGAAATCGTATTTGGCGTATGGGCGATGGTGCTGGTGGTTTTTATGATTTCCATGCTCGGTAAACACGATGCGATGGCGTATTTAGACGGGCAAAACTTCACCGAACCGCTTTTTGTCTTCGCCATTATGGTGGTCGCAGCAAGTAAGCCTGTGTTACAAGCTGCATCGTGGTGTGTATTGGCGGTAACCCGATGGATTCCGCTGCCGCGCCCGTTGGCTTTTTTCTTGACCTGCATGACGTTGGTTCCGATACTGGGTTCGTTTATTACCGAGCCGGCTGCTATGACGTTAGCCGCCTTGTTGCTCAAAGATACGGTATTTGCCCAAGCGCCACGCCGTCTGCAATATGCGGCTTTGGGGACATTGTTTGTGAACATCTCCATTGGCGGCACGCTGACCCCCTTTGCCGCCCCGCCCGTGCTGATGGTTGCCAGCAAATGGGGGCTGGATATGGAATATATGCTGACGCACATTGGTTGGAAAGCAGCGCTGGCGGTGTTTATCAGCACCACCATCATGACGATTGCTTTTGCGCCGGATATTAAACGCATGAAAATCGCCAGCCAATCGCCTTACACGGGCGTACCGTTTTGGATGGTGTTGCTGCATTTGTTGTTTATGGTGGGAATTGTGGTTTTCTCCCACCACCCCGCTGCATTCATGGGTATCTTTTTGCTGTTTATGGGGGTTGCCACGGCATACCCCACTTTTCAAAATCCCCTTATTCTGCGTGAAGGGTTGCTGGTAGCCTTTTTTCTGGGGGGGCTGGTGGTATTGGGTGGAATGCAGCAATGGTGGTTGCAACCTTTGCTCATGGGCATGAGTGCAGATTCCGTTTATTTCGGTGCAATCGCCTTAACTGCGGTGACGGATAACGCCGCTTTAACCTATCTCGCTTCGTTGGTGGAAGGGTTGTCGCCAGAATTTCAATATGCTTTGCTCACGGGCGCAGTAACGGGCGGTGGTTTAACCATCATCGCAAACGCCCCGAATCCGGCAGGTGCTTCGATCTTGAAAAGCACCTTTCACGAAGGCGCTATTTCCCCCATCGGGCTACTGGCAGGCGCGGCACTACCGACCCTCATCGCCATGCTGTGCTTCCGCTTGCTGCCGTTTTGAACGGAAGTACGGAAGTAGTAGAGCCTTCACTCCAACCCCAGCTCCTGAATTTTGCGTGTAATCGTATTGCGCCCGATTCCGAGTTGGGTGGCGGCTTCGATGCGGCGGCCTTTGGTGTTGGCAAGCGCCGCCAAAATTAAGCGTGATTCAGCGCGGGCGATGATCGCATTCCAGGCATCGGTACGCCCCAATTCCAGCATATTACGGGCTTCTAATTCCAATAATTCTTCCCAATTACCTGAATCTGAATCGGCTATCGCATTGGATTTGGCGGGTTTGGCTATCGAAATAGGTGCTTCTGCTGCAACGGTTGCGGGAATCACGGCAGGCACAGCCACGGATGCAGGTGCAGCGGTGGGGATAATTTCCGGCGGCAAATCATCCGGTTCCACGACTTGCGAGGGAGCCATTACCGTCAGCCAATGGCAGATATTTTCCAACTGGCGCACATTGCCCGGAAACGGGAAAGTTTCCAAACACGCCAACGCCGCATCGGAAAGGCGCTTGGTTTCACCGCCCAACTGCTGCGCACTTTTTTGCAGAAAATGCCGCGTTAGCATGGAGATGTCTTCTTTGCGCTCACGCAGCGGGGGCAGGCGCAGGCGAATCACGTTCAGGCGGTGGAATAAGTCTTCGCGGAACACGCCATCTTTTACGCGCTGTTCCAGATTTTGGTGGGTGGCGGCAATCACGCGCACTTGGGTTTTGATGGCGCTGTGTCCGCCTACACGGTAGAAATGCCCATCGCTCAACACGCGCAGCAAACGGGTTTGCAATTCAAACGGCATATCGCCGATTTCATCCAAAAACAGCGTGCCGCCATCCGCCTGTTCAAAGCGCCCACGCCGCATGGTTTGCGCTCCGGTGAACGCGCCACGCTCGTGTCCGAATAGTTCGCTTTCGAGCAAATCTTTCGGGATTGCTGCGGTATTGATGGCAATGAATGGCCCATTGGCGCGGGCTGAGTGCTTGTGCAGGGCGCGGGCAACCAATTCTTTACCCGAACCGCTTTCGCCTGTAATCATCACCGTTACCAAACTTTGGCTCAAACGACCGATGGCGCGGAACACATCCTGCATCGCTGGTGCTTGCCCCAGCATTTCGGGTGCTTCTTCGATGCGGTCTTCGACGATTTCTTCGCGCTGGCTTTCTTCCACCGCGCGGCGAATCAGTTCCACCGCTTTGGGTAAATCAAACGGCTTGGGTAGATACTCAAACGCCCCGCCCTGAAACGCACTCACGGCACTATCCAAATCGGAATACGCGGTCATGATGATGACCGGCAGACCCGGATAGCGGATTTTGACCTTTTCCAATAAATCCAACCCCGAACCGCCCGGCATCCGAATATCGCTGACCAGTACCTGCGGGCTATCCTCATCGGGCGCGGTTTGCAAGGCGGCTAGTACATCACGCGGATTGGAGAAACTACGGGTGGGAAGGCGTTCACGCAACAACGCTTTTTCCAACACAAAGCGGATGGATTGGTCATCATCTACGATCCAGATGGGCTTCATGGGATTTGTCTCTCAGTTATTAGTTCAAGGTATTCAGGGCAATCACGGCAACGGAATCAAAATCTTGAAAGCCGTGCGACCGGGCACACTGTCCACCTCAATCAAACCAGAATGCTGCTGTACAAATGTTTGCGCCAACGTCAATCCCAGTCCTGAACCACCATCCCTGCCCGATACCAGCGGATAGAAAATGCGATCCTTGATCGAGTCCGGTATGCCCGGCCCGTTGTCGATTACATGCAATTCCAGTGCCAACCGATAGCGTTGTTTGCTAAAAGTCACTTGGCGTACCACGCGGGTGCGGAAAATGAGTTGCGCGTCCCCGTTGGCCATGCGTTCCGCCAAGGCTTGTGCGCCGTTGTGGGCGATGTTGAGCAGGGTTTGAATGAGCTGTTCACGGTCGCCGCGCAGTTCGGGGATGGAGGTATCGTAGTCCCGTACCACGCTCAAGCCCTTGGGGAACTCTGCCAAAATCAGCGAGCGCACACGTTCACACACCTCGTGGATATTGACATCGCTCACCGTGTGCGGCTTGCGGTGGGGCGCGAGTAGCCGATCCACCAAACTTTGCAGCCTATCCGCTTCATGGATGATGACTTGCGTGTATTCCCGCAGCGGAGCCATATCACCGCCCATCTCCATTTCCAGCAACTGCGCTGCACCGCGAATGCCGCCCAGCGGGTTTTTGATTTCGTGGGCGAGGTTGCGAATCAGCTCCTTATTGGTTTGCGCTTGCTCCGCCAAACGCTCCTCGCGGTCTTGGCGGGTTTGCTGCTCCAGTGGAACCATCTCCACAATCATTTCGGGCGAGGGTTCTGCCGTACTGATGGTGACGTGAACGGGCAAGGGTTCATTGCCCAGACGCTTCAAAAATGCGTCATACCGCAGGGTGAAAAAAACCTTTTCTTCAATTCCAGCAAGGGCTTTTTCGAGCATATTCGGGCTGGTGAAGGCATCTTTCAGATTAGAGCCACGTATCAAACGCTGAGAAAGCCCGACGGCATCCTCCAACGCCGTGTTCAAAAACTCTACACGACCGGAAGGACTGATAACCGCAATCAACGAAGCCAGTTGGTCATACGCGGCGAATCGGGTTTTATGGGGGGAAGATGGAGTGGTATTTTTTTTCACTGTAAACGCTTCAATTTACCTTCAATTTCATTGATTTCAGCCTTTTTCTGGTCAAGAGCCATCTTGATATTGGCAACGCGATCATCGTATGCAGAGCGCGAGAATATTTCCTCTAATTGCTTTTCTGGCTTACCACCGTTGTACTGCTGCAATAAATTGCTATGTTCTGCTTTCGCTTTTTTCAATTTAGCTTGCAAATCCGCACGCAAACGGTCGTTTTTGACACGCTGGTCAGCGGCAGCTTTGGCAGCATGGGGTGTATCCGCAGGCGGCACATTAGCACGAGCCGGTGTAGGGTTGGCAGCGGGATTCACCCGATGCGGGTTTGGATAGGCTGGAACGACCGTGAATTTATCCGACCCCGTAAACAAAGTACATTTCTGTTCCTGTGCTTGTGCGGGGGTTAGCGTATTGCTAAATTTATTGCCGCAACGGTAGACACGTTCTTGTGCCATTGCCGGATTCAATGAAGAAGCGATGACCCATGCCAATGGAATTGCAATGAACTGCATATCCATATTCAAGGTAAACGGCTTAATTCACGGCGGATGCTGGCGATGTCGCTTTCATCCCGACCCATAGCGGCCTTGAGTTCGGCGATGCGGTCTTGGTATTTTTGCGGGTTAGCGACTTCGGATGCCAGTTTTTCCGGTGCGCCGTTGTTGTAGGTTTTTTGCAATTCTGCCAAATGCGCTTCGGCTTTGCGCAATTCGGATTGCAAAATGGTACGCGAATCGGAATCCTTAACACGCTGATCCGCCACATCGACACGCGGTGCGCTGGCAGGCGAAGTAGCCGATGCGGTAGTCGTCCCGCTGCGGTTCGCTTTGCGTGAAGCGGTTTGCCCCATCACCGTGACGTTACCACCCGTAACGAGTTTGCAGTTGCGTGCCTGCGCTTGGGCGGGGGTGATGGTGTTGGTGTATTCGGGCGATGCGCCGTTTTGTGGATTCGTCGGGCAACGGTAGATATTGCGGTCGCGTTCCTGCGCCCAACTGGTGGACGTAGCAGCCAGTGAGGTACAAAGAGCAAGGCACAACGTCAGCGGGAACGAACCCCTTCGTAAAGAAACAACAGAGACAATAGATTTCATGGATTACCCCAAAAAAAAGGACGACCTAGGTCGTCCTTTTATATCATGGAGCAGTAATTTTTACAGCGAGAAGTACATGTCGTACTCAACAGGAGATACTTCCACGCGGCTACGGGTCACTTCTTGCATCTTCAAGTCGATGTAAGAATCGATCCACGCTTCAGTGAACACGCCGCCTTTGGTCAAGAAGGCACGGTCTTTGTCCAACTCAGCCAAAGCTTGGTCGAGGCTGGAGCAAACGGTGGGAACCAATTTGTCTTCCTCTGGGGGCAGATGGTAGAGGTCTTTGGATGCTGCTTCGCCGGGGTGGATTTTGTTTTCCACGCCGTCCAAGCCCGCCATCAACAACGCGGCAAAACCGAGGTAAGGATTGCACAATGGATCGGGGAAGCGGGCTTCCACACGGCGTGCTTTGTCGGATGCTACGTTGGGGATACGGATGGAAGCAGAGCGGTTCTTGGCAGAGTAAGCCAATTTCACGGGCGCTTCAAAGTGGGGAACCAGACGTTTGTAGCTGTTGGTACCGGGGTTGGTAATCGCATTCAAAGCGCGTGCGTGCTTGATGATACCGCCGATGTAGTACAGGGCAAACTCGCTCAAACCCGCGTATTGGTCACCAGCAAACAGGTTTTTGCCGTCTTTCCATACGGATTGGTGAACGTGCATACCAGAGCCGTTATCGCCAGCGTAGGGCTTGGGCATGAAGGTTGCGGTTTTGCCGTAAGCGTCGGCTACGTTTTGGATCACGTATTTTTGCAACAATGTCCAGTCAGCACGCTCAACCAAGGTGGAGAATTTCGTACCGATTTCGCATTGACCCGCGCCAGCCACTTCGTGGTGATGCACTTCAACGGGAATGCCAACGGCTTCCAACACCAAGCACATTTCGTTACGAATCGCCACGGTGCTATCAACAGGAGCAACGGGGAAGTAGCCGCCTTTGACGCGGTTACGGTGACCACGGTTGCCATTTTCGAGTGTCGCGCCGCTGTTCCAAGGGGCTTCGTATTCGTCGATGGCGTAGAACGTGTTGTTGGGTTCGGTGCTCCAACGCACGGAATCAAACAAGAAAAATTCAGGTTCAGGGCCGAAGAAAGCAGTGTCACCCAAACCGGATTGTTTCAGGTAGGATTCTGCACGCAGGGCGATGGAACGGGGGTCACGCTCATACGCTTTGCCATCGGTGGGGTCCACCACGTTACATATCAAAACCAAAGTGGTTTCTTCGATGAACGGATCGAGGAAAGCGGTTTTTGCATCGGGCATCAGCAACATATCAGAAGCTTCGATACCTTTCCAGCCAGCGATGGAGGAACCGTCAAAAGCCTGTCCCTCTTCAAATTTGCTTTCGTCAAACTGCGATACGGGCGCAGTGATGTGCTGCCACTTACCACGGGTATCCGTGAAACGGAAGTCTACAAATTTGACTTCGCTCTCGCTCACCATTTTCATCACATCTGCGACGGTTGTTGCCATTCAAATTACTCCTGTTTTCGGTTACAAAAAATCTACACAAAAAATGTAAGCAGGCTGATGCAGCTTTCATGCCAGTGCGTCCTGCATTTTCGCCCATTTTTTCACGGGGCTTCACGAGACGTTCCCTTTGGGTGCAGTGGGAATGAAAATCACTGATTTGGTGCATATTGTGTATCAATTACTTTTTATGCACCAATTTGGCTAAATCTGCACCAAGTTTTTGCCACCACGTCAGTTTAGGGGCTGGTTTGGGGATCGATGCCTTGGCACTGTCCAGGGCGGCTTTTTGTGCGGCATCGGTGGCTTCCAGTGCCTCTAGTGCGACTTTGGCTTTGGCTTTCTTGGCAATTTCTTCCGCCGCCAGTTTATTGGGGTCGGGTTTTTTGCTCTTGAAGCTCGCCATAAACTTCTTCCATCCTGTTAATTTGGGGGGAGCGGGTTTTGATAGCTCTTGCAGGGCGTTATTCATGGCGATTTTGCGATTCGCTTCCGCTGCATTCATGGCATCCAGCGCCACTTTTTCTTTGGCTTTCTTCTCTAGTTCTGCATCTTGCTTGGCTTTTTGATCGTTGCGCATTTTTTGCAGAATGGGGAGCGAATAGTGCGTAAACCACAAAATCGAAAACCCCACGATCAACACATAGCATCCAATCGCCGAAGGAACCCATACCATGACATCGGAAAACAACCACGCCATCGCAATACCCATCAAGGAGGGAGCCAAGCTCAGATAACCCCCGACGACCCCCATCGTGGCAAAGGGAATATCGTGTTCCGCCATGATGGTTTGGCGTTCTGCTTTCGTCGTATGCTGTACCAGCACACTGAAGCTCAGAATGCGTGCCGTGAACCAGCCGCCCAGCACCGGCATAATCAAAAATCCCGCAGGGGGCAGCAAAATAGACACCGGAGCCGCCAATGCCAATGCCAGTAAAAGCTGGATGGTATGCCACACCGACCAGCCTGCATGGTGCAACAGGGACGTATTGCGCTTGGCTTCCAGTTTGACGAAGCGCCGTACCCGCACCAAATCGACCAGCAGCGGAGTCGCCACATGCCCCATAAAGAGCAAGGTAGCCATCATCACCAATGGAATCATGATAAAAATGAGTACCAACGATGGCAAGGTCTTTTGCAAGTTGAGGCCGCTATTGTTCAACCAGTGCAAAATGAAATTGACGCTTTCAGAAGCCCCTAGCCACGATTGCATGACTATCAACGCCTTAGCCCAGTAGAAATAACACCAACCCAGCGTAATCGCTGTGACCACCACCCACGGAACGAGCAGAAAAATCAGCACATCCGGCCGGAGGCAGTAGGCGACCGCACGCCAGAACGAATCAAAAAGGGGTTTCAGTGGTTTCATGCGAAGCGTTTTTTAGGCACGCCCTGCAAGGCGCTTCAGTCCCAACCATTGTTGATTCCAAAAACCGGTGCCGTAGTCACGGCCTTGCTCGACTTGGTCGCGGATACCGGTGGCATCAAAGCGTTTTTCAAAATTGGCCGTGCCAAAAAGCATATCCCACCACGGAAATAAAACGCTGAAATTGTGTCCACCCAACACTGTTTTACCATCGGAAATCGACTCATGCCCCGCGCCGATACTGTGGTGCAGGCGGTGAAAACGGGGGCTTACCACCAGCCGTTCCCCCACATGACCGAACCAAAGCCGCACATTGGCGTGCTGGAGGTTTTCCAAAATCTGCGTAATCGCCACAATCGCCACGTATTGACCGGGTGGAATGCCAATAATCTGCGCCAGTATCACGAACAAGCATTCACGCACTACATCGTCCAGCAAGTGGTTGCGGTTGTCCGTCCACATCGTCATTTGGCGTTGGGAGTGGTGCAACGAATGCAGCGCCCACCACCATTCAAACTGGTGCTGCGAGCGGTGGATGACGTAATTGGCAAAATCCATCACCAGCAGATAGAGCAAAAAGCTCACCCACGGTAGATGGGTGAGACCCGGAATCAAACCATCCAAATGCCACGTTGTCCACCCCGCCATGCGCAGCATTCCGAATAGCTCATCGAATAAAGGGGTCAGCGTGAAGAAAATCGCCAGCCGGAAGATGCCCAACTGCTGAATGAGGGTGTAAATCACGTCCACCCGTATCGCGGAACGGTCGGTAACGGCCTCCACCGGTCGCCAACGCTGCAAACGACCAATCACCGTCAGCATGACCAGCAACTGCAACAACCCCACCAACAGCCAGCCCGTGGCGGTGTAGCCGTCTTCCAGAAAATTCGTCAGCCCCATCGCAAAAATCAACGGCTGAACCAGCGCCTCAAATAACGCTTGCTGGGCATTGGAGAAAAGATTAAGAAGGTATTCCATTTTATTTTATATGCCTCACCATTTTCTTAAAATTGAATGCGCCCCAACTCAGGATGTTCCCGCAGCGTCTTAAAACAAAATCCTTTGGCTTGCAAACCCGTAATCAACGGCTCTAACACCGTCGGAGCCCACGGGTCTTTGCGTGACCAAATGCCTAAATGGGCCATCAGAATATCACCGGCTCGAATATCGCGCAATGCCTTATCCAATAAGGTTTTATTGCTATATTTTTCGCTAGGCAATTCATCGCCCAAAAAGCCAGCGGGTGACCAGCCGACGTGCGTATAACCGCAGTTTTTCGCGGTGGCTAAAAGCGGCGGTGCGGTTCTGCCACCCGGGGCGCGAAACAGGGGGAGCGGTGCTTTCCCCGTCATTTCTTGCAGGCGTTGGCTGGCGTGTTTTAGCTCATCGCAATAGGTGGCGGCGAGCGTGGTATTCCAATGCTTTTCCCCACGCCAATAAACGTGGTTATAGGTGTGCGAGGCAAATTCATGCCCCTCGGCGGCGCGTTCTTTCCACCAGCTTGCCCAATGCGTACCCAGCGAACCATCGCCCACTTGGGTACGCTCGTGCGCTGCGAAAAATGTCACGCGCACTTTATGGCGTTTCAAAATATCCGCAATCAGTGGCGCAACCCCCATGTGACCCGTATCAAATGTGAGATACACCGGAGCGCACGTTGTACTTGCATGGGTAGCTATTGAAACCGTAGCGCAGAGAATCGCAACAAGCTTATTGGCGTGGCGCATGGTTCAGTGTCCAAATTCCGTGCGGTGATTTGCCGACCTTGATTTGGCGCACAACTTGGCGCGTGGCAATATCAATCATGGTCATCTTACCCGCCCAGCGCGACGCGACATACAGCGTCTTCCCATCGGCGGTGATTTCCATATCATCTGGCCCGCTGGGGCCGGGAAGCGAATCCACGACCGTCATGCTTTGGTAGTCGATCTTGCTGATATTGTTGGCTACGCGGTTGCTCACGTACACATGGCGCTTGTCGCCGGCTGCGCGGAAAGAGTGCGCTCCTTTATCCGTTTTGATGGTTTTGACCAACTTGGGTGCTGTCCCCGTCAGGTCATACACCTCGACACTATCGCCACCCGTGAGCGCGACCAGCAAGAATTTATCGTCCGGCGTAGCGAAAATATCCGCTGGCGTTGGCCCGACTTTGGAGCGCCATTTCAGCGTTTGGGTAGCGAGATCAATCGCCACGATTTCATTGCTATCTTGCATCGAGCTATAAACCACCGTACTCGCGGTATCAATCCACAAATGGCTGGGGGTTTTGCTGGTGGGAATGCGTTTCGCCAGCTTCATATCCGTACCGTCCCAGTGGTAGATGTCGATATGGTTGAGGCGATTCGCGGCTGTCACAAACCACTTCATATCGGGGGAAAAGCGCAGGTGATAGGGGTCAATAATTTTCGTGACCGTGCGCTGCACTTCGGCGGTTTTGGGGTCGATGAAGGTGAGCGAATCGCTCAACGCATTCGCCACAATCAGCGATTTTTCATCGGGGGTGAGGTACAAATGGTGCGGCTCTTTCCCCGTGTTGATGCGCTGGGTTTCCGTCCATGTGATGGGGTCAACGACGCTCACGGTCGCATCCAACGAATTCAAAATAAAAATGGGGTATTTAGAGGCCGCATCAGGAGCCGATGCCGGTGCAACAGGTTTAGCAGGGGCGGGTGTGGGAGCCAATGACATGGCATGCACCGCGCCCACCAAGAGAAGAGAGAGAAGGGGAAGGAATTTCACAGAAGCTCACTTTGATCGCGTAAATCCAAAGTGTAGCCAGTACGCCCCGTCTATTCCTTGACGAAAAACAGTTTTACCTTTTTTACCGGACTTACTTGGGTTGGATTCCCAATTTGGCTAAATCATCGGCTCGCAGCCAACGCCATTGCCCAGCGGCTAAATCGGCGGGCAATTCCAAATCACCAATGCGCGAACGATGCAACCCTTCGACCCGATTGCCCACCGCCGCCAGCATCCGCTTGACTTGGTGGTATTTGCCTTCGGTCAGCGTGAGGCGGAGATGGAGCGATTCCACCAGTTCACACGCTGCGGCGCGTACCGGTTTGGGGTCATCGTCCAGCACCACGCCTGCTAACAGGCACTGAACTTGCTTGTCGTCCAGCGGATGTTTGACCGTGACTTCGTACACTTTGGGCTGGTGTTTTTTGGGCGAACTCATGCGGTGAATGAATTGACCGTCATCACTCAACAGCAAAAGACCCGTGGTATCCTGATCCAGCCTTCCCACCGCCTGCACCCCTTGTACCGCACTTTTTTGCGGACGCATCCGCAGCGGTGACGGTAATAGCGTATAAATACTGGGGTAAGTCGAAGGCTTTTGTGAGCATTCAGTGGCCGCAGGTTTATGCAGCATTAAATAGGCCTTTTCACAATATTCCCAATCCGCACCCTGTACGCGAAAACGGAAATTTTTTAATTCATTTGCTCCTATATCCATAGCGGATTCCGTGGATAATAGCGGTGTTTCTGACTTATTGCCCGATTCATCGACATAAATCTGAACATGCCCTTGTTGGATAAGTCCGGCACATACCCGCCGCGTACCAAAACCTTGGGAATAGAGAATTTCTTGGAGTTGCATAGTCAAAATACCGGATTTTCCTTTAATACTGAGGGTCAAACAGTTTCGCGATACCATCACAGTACCATGTAAGATGTTCTTTTTATCGAATGCTCATGTCTCTATTCTCCCTCTTTCGATCCAAGCCCAAAAATAAGCCTCCTGTTGAAAAGGTCGCCTTCTCGGACGCGCCCGCCACCCAAATGGGTTTAGGTGTCTCCCAGCGGATGACACTGGAAGAGCGCAAGAATTTTCGGCGAGAAATGCTTTACCAGTCGATTCGAGAGACATTTCTTTCGATGAATGTCATCGGCAGTATGTATAAATTTAAGGTGATGCCAGTGGATGAGCGTCATCATCGTTTTATTGCCATGTTTGATGTGGGTAAAACCTTTGTACTGGGAGACAGTACGCGTACCCATAATTTTGGTGATTTAGAACGCGCCATGCGCACCAACGCCTATAAACGTTACGGTATTGTGATTGAAGCCACTTATTGGCGTGTGAACGACTGGGAAAACCAGTTTGAACAAAAAAACCGCGCCACCGATACCGCTGCCGTCGCAGCCCCCACCGCTCCCACTGCACCCACTGCGGCACCAAACCCGAACGCGCTGGTGCGTCCATCACGCTTGCCACGCCGTGCGGTGACGGCAACAGCCACCCCGCCCCCTGTCACCCCCGGGATCGACGATGTATCCGAAGACGAAGTCAAAGCCTTCATGAACGCGCTCACCAAAGGCAAAGCACCGCCGCCGCTGCATGTCGGGGATAAAGAATATGAATCCGATGCCGCACCGCTGGATGGTGGCATCATGATCGGTGGTACGCAATACGGCAAACTGTGAGCCGCCGCCCTCTCCGTGAATTACCCGATGTTCTGATTAGCCAAATCGCAGCGGGCGAGGTGGTAGAACGCCCTGCATCCGTGGTGCGTGAGTTGGTCGATAACGCACTCGATGCCGGAGCCACCCACATCACCGTGCGCTTATTGGCAGGCGGTGTGCGGCTCATCAGCGTGGAAGATGACGGCATGGGCATTGTGCCGGAAGAACTGCCGCTGGTCTTTCACCGCCACGCCACCAGCAAGATCGCCAGCTTGCAGGATTTGGAATCGGTCGGCACAATGGGCTTTCGTGGTGAAGCACTGGCTGCTATCAACTCAATAGCTGAGTGTGCAGTATTGACGCGCATTGCAAGCGATTCAGGTCAAAATTCCGCGTATATGCTGCATGGTGGAACGGGCGAAATCAAACCCGTAGCCCGCAGCCAAGGCACGACCGTTGAAGTCAAAGAGCTATTCTTCAGCACCCCCGCACGGCGCAAATTCTTGAAAAGCGATGCCACCGAATTGGCCCATTGCGTGGAAGCCGTGCGCCGCCATGCCCTCGTCCGCCCCGATGTCACGTTTGCGATCTGGCACGAAGGCAAGCTCATCGAACAATGGCGGCGTTGCAACGATATTCATCAACGCATTCATCAGCGTATTGGCGATGTGTTGGGTGCGGAATTTATCCACAATTCGGTGGAATTGGACTGGAATTACGGGCATTTGCACTTGCACGGGCGCGTGGGTTTGCCGGATGCAGCGCGGGCGCGGGCAGATTGCCAATTTGTGTATGTGAACGGGCGTTTTGTGCGCGATAAAACCATCAGCCACGCCGCCCGCACCGCGTATGACGATGTGTTGCACGGTCAGCGGCAGCCGGTTTACGTACTGTTTTTGACGATGGATGCGCAGCGGGTTGATGTGAATGTGCATCCGACCAAAATTGAAGTGCGCTTTCGGGATAGCCGTGAGATTCACCACGGCGTGCGCAATGCGATTGAAAGCGCGTTGGCGGTTCCGCGTGCGGGGGAAATGATTGCGCCCCCGCCGGAACCCTCACCCTTGCCCTCTCCCACAGGGAGAGGGAATACCAGCCCCTTGCCGCTGCCGTTACCGCTGCAACCCGTTTTACCCCCTCTCCCTGTGGGAGAGAACCACCCCGTCAGCTTCGCTGCCACCCCTCCTTATCAAGGAGGGGAAGGGGGTGGTCGAGATTTCTCGCTCGGTCGGGCATTAGCCCAGTTGCAGGGCATTTACATTTTGGCGGAAAACACGCAGGGCTTGATTCTGGTGGATATGCACGCGGCGCATGAACGCATTGTTTACGAGCGATTGAAACAACAATTCAGCCAATCGGCGTTATTGCGCAGCCAGCCCCTGCTGTTGTCCACGCCGTTCTCTGCCACGCCCGAAGAAATGGCCACCGCCCAAGTCCATGCCGAAACGCTGCACGCGCTGGGGCTGGAGGTTACGCCGATTTCCACCCATTCGCTGGCGGTGCGTGCCGTTCCCAGTGCGCTGGTGCAGGGCGATGCCGTGGCATTGGCACGGAGCGTATTGGCTGACTTAGCGCAAACTGGCAACGGTAGGGACGTGTTAGAACGCGCTCATCACGATATTCTGGCAACTATGGCGTGTCACGGTGCGGTGCGGGCGAATCGCCATCTGACACTGGAGGAGATGAACGCCTTGTTACGCCAGATGGAGCAAACCGAACGCAGTGACCAATGCAATCACGGTCGTCCGACTTGGCGGCAGTTGAGTTTGACGGAGCTAGACCGTTTATTCCTGCGCGGGAAGTAGCGTAGAAAGTAGGTTTGGCGCGTTTTTTGCTTTTTCACAATTACGAAAAAAAAGGATTGAGCCTATGCTGAAATTTGACGAAATGTATGCTGCTGATGGGTCGGTTCGTGCGCAATACCGCGCCTATGCCGAATGGCTATCCCGCCAGCCCGGAGACACGATGGCCAAGCAGCGCGAAGAAGCGGAAGTGATTTTTCGCCGTGTTGGTATCACCTTTGCCGTGTATGGCGAGAAAGATGAAGATGGTGCGGGAACCGAGCGCCTGATTCCTTTTGACCTGATTCCCCGTGTCATCCCCGCGCACGAGTGGGCGAGCATGGAAAAAGGTCTGGCCCAGCGCGTCACCGCCCTGAACCGTTTTATTCACGATGTGTACCACGACCAAGAGATTCTCAAGGCCGGCGTGATTCCGCGTGACCAAATCGAGAATAACGCCCAGTTCCGCCCCGAAATGGTGGGTGTGAATGTGCCGAATCAGATTTATTCCAATATCTCCGGCATCGACATCGTGCGTGCGCCCGATTCAGCCGGTAATGGCGAATACTACGTGCTGGAAGACAATTTGCGCGTTCCCAGCGGCGTAAGCTATATGCTGGAAAACCGCAAAATGATGATGCGGCTATTCCCCGAACTGTTCAGCGCCCACCGCGTAGCTCCGGTTGCGCATTACCCCGACTGGTTGTTGGAAACTCTGCGTGAAAGCAGCCCTGCCACTACCGCCGAGCCGACCGTGGTCGTACTCACACCCGGTATGTACAACAGCGCGTATTTTGAACACGCCTTCCTCGCCCAACAAATGGGCGTGCAGTTGGTGGAAGGGCAAGATTTGCTGGTGAAAGACAATTTCGTCTACATGCGCACCACGCGCGGATTGAAACGGGTGGATGTGATTTACCGCCGTGTCGATGATGATTTCCTCGACCCCGCCGTATTCCGCCCCGATTCCACGCTGGGCTGCCGTGGCTTGATGGAAGCGTACCGTGCAGGGCACGTCACCATCTGCAATGCGGTGGGAACGGGCGTGGCGGACGATAAATCCATTTACCCTTATGTGCCGCAGATGATTGAGTTCTACCTCGGTGAAAAGCCGATTTTGAACAATGTCCCCACTTATATGTGCCGCAAGCCGGAAGATTTGGCGTACACCTTGGCTAATCTCAAAGACTTGGTGGTGAAAGAAGTGCATGGTGCAGGGGGTTACGGTATGTTGGTCGGGCCAGCGGCAACCAAGGCGGAAATCGAAACCTTCCGCCGTCTGCTGACCGAGCATCCCGAACGCTACATTGCCCAACCGACATTGAGCCTCTCCAGTTGCCCCACGTTTGTGGACAGCGGCGTAGCACCCCGCCATATCGACTTGCGTCCTTATGTGCTGTGCGGCAAGAGCGTTAAAACGGTTCCGGGTGGCTTAACACGGGTGGCGTTGAAAGAGGGTTCACTGGTGGTGAATAGCAGCCAAGGTGGTGGGACGAAAGATACATGGGTGCTGGAAAAATAAGGAGTTCAATAATGGGAAATTTTTCAATGCTTTCACGCACCGCCGACCATTTGTATTGGATGGCACGTTACACCGAACGCGCCGAGAACACCGCGCGTTTGCTGGATGTGAATTACCAAGCCTCGTTGTTGCCGCAATCGGATACCGATGCCCAAATCGGATGGCAGGGTTTACTCTCCATCAGCGAGCTAACCGCCAACTACCACGCCCGCTATGGCGCGATCAACCCCCGTAACGTGATGGATTTCATGGTGCGGGATGAGAGCAATCCTTCCAGCATTTTGTCGTGCTTGGCGGCAGCGCGGGAAAATGCGCGTGCCGTGCGCGGTTCGCTCACCACCGAGGTGTGGGAAACGCAAAACCAAACGTGGTTGGAATTGAAGCGCATGATTAAAACCGGAGAGTTGGAGCGCGACCCCGCCCAGTTCTTTGAGTGGGTCAAATTCCGCTCCCACCTCTCGCGCGGCGTGACGCTGGGTACGATGCTGATGGATGAATCGTTGCACTTTATGCGGCTGGGTACATTCTTGGAGCGTGCCGACAATACCGCTCGCTTGGTGGATGTCAAATTCCACGCGGTGGCGAATGATTTTTACGGCAACACCAGTGCCAATATCAAAGATCAGGAATACGATTTCTACCACTGGAGTGCAGTGCTGCGCAGCGTTTCCGGTTTCGAGATTTACCGCAAAGTCTACCGTGACGTTATCAAGCCCGAACGGGTGGCGGAACTGCTGATTCTGCGCCCCGACATGCCCCGTTCACTGCACGCGAGTATGGATCAAGTCGTCAGCAATTTGGCACTGGTCGCCAGCGACCCGCAAAGTGAAACCCTGCGTCGCGCGGGTAAGCTGCGCTCGGAATTGCAATACGGACGCATCGACGAAATTCTGGCAACCGGCCTACACGCCTATTTGACCCAATTCCTCGACCGCGTCAACGATCTAGGCCTCCACATCAGCCGCGAATTTTTGGTTCCGGTGATGGATTGAGGGGAAGTGAATACAATCTTTCGGGGGAAGCACGGATCAAATCGCACTGTTCCTATGAATACCCCCCCATCCCCCCCTTCTGTGCCGCAATCGCGGGCGGATTTGTTTCTCTCTTTCTCGCAACTGGCCCTGCAAGGTTTTGGTGGCGTGGTGGCGATCGCCCAGCGGGAATTGGTCGAGAAAAAACGCTGGCTTACCTCGGAAGAATTTCTCGAAGACTGGGCGGTAGCGCAGATTTTGCCCGGGCCGAATGTGGTGAATTTATCGCTCATCATCGGAGATCGGTACTTCGGGTTTACGGGGGCGATGGCTGCGTTGGCGGGAATGTTATTGTTTCCATTATTGATTGTGGTGGCACTGGCGGCTTTATTGGGTGGGTTTACCGATATTCCGGTGGTGCAAGGCGCATTGCGTGGCATGAGCGCGGTATCGGCAGGATTGATTGCCGCCACGGGATTGAAACTCACCGCCAGCCTGAAAAATAACGCGATGGGGCTGGTGGCGTGCTGGTTTTTCCTCGTCGCCAGTTTTATCGCTTCGGCATTGTTTCGCGTGCCGCTGGTGGCGGTTCTGCTGGTATTGGGCGGTGCGGCGTGGTGGTGGGCATATCGACAATTAGCACCCTCAAAACAACCATGATTTTGCATTTCACCACCGCCGATTGGCTGGTTTTATTCACGCACTTTTTATCGCTTTCGCTCTTGGCGATCGGCGGGGCGATTACGACTGCACCCGATATGCACCATTATTTGGTGCTGGAAAAAAGTTGGCTCACCGAAGGACAATTCACCTCCTCCATCGCTCTGGCACAGGCGGCTCCGGGGCCGAATTTGTTGTTCATTGCCGTGCTGGGTTGGAATGTGGGGCTGAATGCAGGGGGCGGAATTGCGGCTGGAATGCAGGCATGGCTTCCCGCGCTGGCGGGGGTGGTGATTGCGATGGTGGGTATTTTGTTGCCCAGCACCACGCTCACGTTTGCTGCGGCTCGTTGGGGGCATAACAACCGTGAACGCCGTATTGTGCGTGCCTTCAAACAAGGGATGTCGCCGATTGTGATCGCGCTATTGGTAGCCACGGGTTGGATTCTGGCCAGCAGTCAGGGCAGTGGCGGCATTCACGAAACAGGGTGGCTATGGCTGATTACCTTTGCCACGATTGTGTTGATGCGCACCACTTCCATTCACATGATGTGGCTACTGGTTGCCGGAGCGGTTATCGGCGCGACCATACACAGCGCGGCGTAATTCCACGCTGGGCTTATCCAGCCACAATCCTGAGCCTATCCCTGAAACGACCATCCCGTATTGCCAATCCAACTGCACCACCAAGCGTAAGGGCGAAGGCGATGCAGGAACACCCTGCCACGACCACGCTGTGCCATCCCATTGCAAGCAGCCAACAGGTGAGCGATACCACGCCACCAAGGGAATCAGAAATAAAAACAGGGAAAGCGGCGGAGCGAAAAAAGCGGCGATCAGGAACAAACACCCGATGCACGCCAGCCGCCAATAAGAACGCCGAATCGGCACCGTGATCGCAGGTGCAGTTCGGCGGTGGGGCATGACAGGGTTAAACCGTTAAACCCGTTTGAAGACCAAAGAACCGTTGGTTCCGCCAAAACCGAAATTGTTTTTCAAGGCGTATTCCATCGGCATACTGCGTGCGGTGTTGGCGCAGTAGTCCAAATCGCACTCAGGGTCTTGGTGGGTGAGGTTGATGGTGGGGGGAACGATTTGGTGGTGCAACGCCAATATGGTAAACACCGATTCCACACCACCCGCCGCGCCCAGCAAGTGACCGGTCATGGATTTGGTCGAGCTAACCACCACTTTTTGGGAATGCGCACCCAAAGCGGCTTTAATCGCATTGGTTTCGTTCAAATCACCCAGCGGAGTGGAGGTTCCGTGGGCATTCAAGTAATCAATTTGATCGGGGTTGATGCCGGCATTGCGCATCGCACCCAGCATCGCACGGCGAGGGCCATCCATATTGGGGGCGGTCATGTGACCTGCATCGGCACTCATGCCAAAGCCAGCGAGTTCGGCGTAGATTTTGGCTCCGCGTTTTACGGCGTGTTCGTATTCTTCGAGTACCACGATACCCGCACCTTCACCCAGAACAAAACCGTCACGGTTTTTATCCCAAGGGCGCGAAGCAGCGGTGGGATCATCATTGCGGGTACTCAACGCACGCATGGAAGCAAAACCCCCTACGCCCAAAGGCGAAACGGTCGATTCTGCGCCGCCTGCAATCATGACATCGGCATCGCCGTACTCAATCATGCGGCCGGCATCACCAATGCAATGCAAACCCGTGGTACAGGCTGTGGCGATAGCGATATTCGGGCCTTTGAAGCCGAATCGCATCGAAACATGCCCTGCCGCCATATTCACAATGGTGGCAGGCACAAAAAATGGGGAGATACGGCGAGCACCGCGCGTGGTGAATTCACCATGCATATTCTCAATCAAGGGCAAACCGCCCATGCCCGCACCAATCACGCAACCGATGCGGGTGGACTCTTCTTCCCCCAACGCTGCACCCGTTGGCAACCCTGCATCCTCTACCGCTTGCACCGCCGCAGCGATGCCGTAGTGGATGAAGGTATCCATAGTGCGTGCCTCCTTGCTAGACAAGTAGGCCTCCAGCTTGAAATTGCGCACCTCACCTGCAATTTGGCAGGTAAAAGTCGAGGCATCAAACCGAGAAATTTTTTGGATACCCGATTGACCTGCGATGATGTTGCTCCACGCTTCGGTAACGGTATTACCAACAGGAGACACACAACCCAACCCAGTAACAACAACACGACGACGGGACATAGGCAAAATAGGCAGCAGTTAGGGAAATGAAAAATCAGACCAACTTAAGTGCAAATCAATGCAATTAATCGGCTTTGTAATTAGCTTCTGCGTAATCAATAGCAGCTTTCACCGTGGTGATTTTTTCGGCCTCTTCATCGGGGATTTCAATACCGAATTCATCTTCGAGTGCCATCACCAATTCAACGGTATCCAGCGAGTCGGCACCGAGATCGGTCACGAAAGACTTTTCTGGCGTTACGCTGATTTCATCTACGCCGAGTTGTTCGGAAATAATTTTTTTGACACGGTTTGCAATATCACTCATAGCTTCCCTTTGAGGGTTGGAAAAAAAGAAAAAGAACGCCGCATTTTACATGGTCATGCCACCGTTGACATGCAATTCCTGCCCCGTCACATAACCTGCTAATGGTGATGCAAGGTAGGCAACGGCGTGTGCAATATCTTCGGGTTTACCGAGATGCCCCATTGGAATCTGGCTCATCAGGGCTTTTTGCTGCGCTTCGGGTAGGACAGCGGTCATATCGGTTTCGATAAATCCGGGGGCGACGCAGTTCACGGTAATGTTGCGCGAACCCAACTCTTTGGCCAAGGCGCGGGTCATGCCCGCTACGCCTGCTTTGGCTGCGGCATAGTTGGCTTGCCCTGCATTGCCGGATGCACCGACTACGGAAGTGATGTTAATAATCCGCCCATAACGCTGTTTCATCATGGTGCGCATCACGGCACGGCTCATGCGGAAAACGCCTTTCAAATTGGCATCCATCACGGCATCCCATTCCTCATCTTTCATGCGCATAGCGAGGTTGTCGCGGGTAATGCCCGCATTGTTCACCAAGACGTGCAATCCGCCGTATTCTTTGGCAATGGCATCGACCAAGGCTTCACCTGCACCCGCTTGGGTTACGTTCAACACGCGCCCGCTGCATCCTGCATAGGCGGAAAGGACATCGGTGATTTTGGCGGCTCCCGCTTCGGTGGTGGCAGTGCCGATTACGCGATAGCCTTGGCTTGCCAATGTGTGGGCAATCGCTGCACCAATCCCGCGTGAAGCGCCCGTTACCAGTGCGATGTGTGCTTTCAATTCTGTGGCGCTCATGCTACAACTCCTGTTGATCCTGTCAAAATCCCTTTGACATCCGCCAATGTTGCGGGGTCAAAAATGGCCAATCCAGTCAAATCGGCATCAATGCGTTTCGCCATACCCGCCAATACTTTGCCCGGGCCGCATTCGACCAGCGTATCAATGCCCCGCGCTTTGATCGCACGCACGCATTCCACCCAACGCACGGGGCCAAAGGCTTGGCGATACAGCGCGTCACGGATGCGTTGCACATCGGTTTCTACCGCCACATCAATGTTATTCACCAAGGCGATTTGGGGCGTGGCGATGTCGATTTGTTCCAGCCGCGCTTTCAATTTTTCGGCGGCGGGCTTCATCAAGCAGGAATGGAAGGGTGCGGAGACGGGCAAGGGCAGGGCGCGTTTCGCACCGCCCGCCTTCAACGCGACACAGGCTTTTTCGACGGCGGCTTTGCTACCAGCAATCACGGTTTGGGCAGGGTCGTTGAAATTCACCGCTTCGACTACTTCGCCCGAATCAGCGGCGAATGAGGCGGTTACTTCGGCGCAACCAGCGCGTACTTTTTCCGCATCCATGCCCAAAATCGCCGCCATTGCGCCCGTACCGACGGGAACAGCGGCTTGCATCGCCTCGGCCCGCAGACGCACCAGCGGCGCGGCTTGTGCCAGCGTCAACGAACCGGCGGCGACCAAGGCGGTGTATTCACCCAGCGAGTGACCCGCTACGACGGAAGGCGTAATGCCCACTTCAGACATCCACACGCGGTACGCTGCCACACCTGCGACCAGCATCACGGGCTGGGTGTTGGTGGTGAGTGCCAAGGCCTCTTTGGGGCCGTTGTGAATCAACGCGCCCATATCTTCATTCAGCGCGTCCGATGCTTCTTGCAGCGTTTGTGCGACGATGGGGTGATCGCCCCACGCATCCAGCATACCCACCGATTGGGAACCTTGTCCCGGAAAAACAAATGCAAAATTTTTCATAAAAACGACGAATTACAAAACTAACAAAACCGCGCCCCACGTAAAGCCACCGCCTACGCCTTCCAATAACAGCGTTTGTCCGGTTTTGACCTGACCCGCACGCACGGCGGTATCGAGTGCCAGAGGAATCGAAGCCGCTGAGGTGTTGCCGTGCTGGTGAACGGTGACGACCACTTTATCCATCGACAATTTCAGCTTGCGTGCCGTGCCTTGCATGATGCGGATATTGGCTTGGTGGGGAATCAACCAATCCACATCGGCTTCGGTGCGATTGGCTTTTTGCAGAACCGCTTTCGCCGCACTTTCCAGCACGCCGACGGCGAGTTTGAACACCGCCTGCCCGTCCATTTTCAGAACGGGGTCGCCCATCACCTGACCGCCATTGACGTGACCCGGAACGCACAAAATGCCCACATGCTTGCCATCGGCGTGCAAATCGGTGGACAAAATACCCGGGGTTTCTGAGGCTTCGAGTACCACCGCGCCCGCGCCGTCACCGAACAGCACGCAGGTGGTGCGATCATTGAAATCCAGAATACGCGAGAAAATTTCCGCACCCACGACCAAAGCGCATTTGGCTGCGCCCGATTGAATCATCGAATCCGCGATGGTGAGCGCGTAAATAAAGCCGCTGCACACCGCTTGCACGTCAAACGCGGGGCAACCGTTGGCTCCGAGTTTGTTTTGCAAAATACAGGCAGTGGAGGGAAAAACCATATCGGGTGTAGAAGTCGCCACGATGATGAGGTCAATATCTTGCGGATTTTTGCCAGCGGCTTGCAATGCGGCTTTGGCGGCTTCTACGCCCAGATCGCTGCTAAAAACGCCTTCATCGGCAAAATGGCGGGAATGAATGCCCGTGCGTTCGGTGATCCAGTCGTCGGATGTTTCCAAACCGCGCTCGGCCAGTAATTGCACCATATCGGCATTGTTGAGCTTGCGCGGGGGCAAATAACTACCCGTCCCCGTAATTCGTGAATAAGTTTTCATAACGTATCTAACGTGTTTATTCCGACATCATCAACGGTGCGGCATGTGCCACACGCGCTTGAACTTTGTCCAGCAAATTGTTGTGGGCTGCATCATACGCGCGGTTGAGTGCGGTTTCAAAAGCTAACGCATCCGCTGAGCCGTGACTCTTGAAAACCAGTCCGCGCAAGCCCAAAAATGCTGCACCGTTGTAACGGCGATGGTCAAAACGGTTCTTGAACGATGTCAGCACCGGATACGCCGCTGCCCCTGCGATCTGGGTGAGGGTGTTTTTAGAAAACTCCGCCTTCAAGGTGGTGGCGAACATGGAGGCCAGCCCTTCAATCGTTTTCAAGGCGATATTGCCGACAAAACCATCGCACACCACCAAATCAACCGTGCCTTTGAAAATATCGTTGCCTTCGACATTGCCGTAAAAATTCAAATCGCCCGATTCGGATGCGGCACGCAATAAATCACCGGCTTGTTTGATGACTTCATTGCCCTTGATGATTTCCGTGCCGTTGTTCAGTAAACCCACGGTAGGCGATTCTTTGCCCGTGAGCGCGGAAACCAGTGTCGAACCCAGCACCGCAAATTGCAATAAATGCTGAGCCGAGCAATCGACATTCGCGCCCAAATCCAGCATCATCGTTCCATTGCCCGTGACGTTGGGAATCTGACCCGCCAGCGCGGGACGTTCCACCCCTTCGAGGGTTTTGAGCAAATAACGGGCAATCGCCATGAGTGCCGCCGTATTCCCCGCAGAGACGGCGGCTTGGGCGCTACCGTCTTTCACCTGCTGGATGGCAACGCGCATGGAGGAATCTTTTTTCTTACGCAGCGCGACTTCCAGCGGATCGTCCATCGTGACGACCTCGCTGGCTTCAATAACCGTCGCGCGGGGGTGAGAGAAACCGCCCATCGCCTGCGGCAAGCCGACCATGCGCAGGTGCGCTTCGGGGTGCTGTGTGAGGAATTGACGGCAAGCGGGCAAAGTGATCTGGGGGCCGTGATCGCCTCCCATGCAATCCACAGCGATGGTTATCATGGTTTATATCGTACAGACAAAACAAAAGCCCGATGCCACGGTGAAGCAGCTTCGGGCTTGGATAAAAGAAACCCTTGATTCAGGAAAAGAATCAGGCTTCCGATTTGGTTTTCAACACTTTGCGACCACGGTAAAAACCGTTGGGGCTAATGTGGTGGCGCAGATGCACTTCGCCAGTGGTGGGTTCAACTGCGATGCCGGGAACGGTCAAAGCATTGTGCGAACGGTGCATACCGCGCTTAGAAGGGGATTTTTTATTTTGTTGGACAGCCATAATCTGCTCCTACGAATTGTTGATAACGTCGATAAAGCGCAACCAAGCAAGACTACCCGCGTGCGCAGCAACCCAGCATTATAGTTCTTATTTTTTGAGTTGGCCAAGGATCGCAAACGGACTCACTTTTTCTTCCTTGAGCGCGACGGGCGGTTCGCATTCATCGTGCATCGGAACCATGGGCAATGCCATCAAAAGTTCGTCTTCGATCAGGTTATGCAGGTTGAAATTGGCATCGTTGACCAAAATATCTTCTTCTGATTCTTCGTCCTCTTGCTCGGCCTCAGCTTCGGTTGCGACGAAACGGAACTCCCGTTCCACGCTGATTTCGGTTTCCACTACGTCCAAGCAGCGTTGGCACAACAACGGCAACACCACCTGCGCGGTGAGGTGAAGCCACAACTGCGGCTCTCCGCCCAAACGCGGACGCAATTCGCCCTGCGCCACATAATGGACGATAGGTTGTGAGGCACTGGGCTGCACTTCGGAGGCTAAACGCGCAAACCGCGCCAACTCCACCGCATTTTTCTCATTCAGATGTTCAATATCGCAAGTATTTTTCATGGGTGCAGTGTAAGAGATTACACAAGGAATCCACCAAAAAAATCACCCCGCCTTGCCCCCACAGAGTGCGGGAGGAAGACAGGGTGAGAGGGGATGAGGGGATGGATTAACGTGGCAGGGTGCTAGAACCCATCAAGAACGCATCCACCGCACGGGCGGCTTGACGACCTTCACGGATCGCCCAAACGACCAAACTTTGACCACGGCGCACATCGCCTGCGGCAAACACTTTACCGACATTGGTAGCGTAGCCGCCTTTGTCTTCGGTCGATGCTTTGGCGTTACCGCGATTGTCTTTGGCAATGCCAAACGAATCCAACACGGTGGCTACGGGGTTCACAAAGCCCATCGCCAACAAGACCAAATCGGCTTGGTAGGTTTGTTCCGTACCCGCGATTTCAACCAGTTTGCCGTCTTTGAATTCGACACGCACGGTTTTCAAGCCCGTTACTTTGCCGTTTTCGCCGATAAATTCTTTGGTGGAAATCGCAAATTCGCGCTTCAGCAAACCTTTTTCCGTGCTTTCATCGTGGCTGGAACTGGTGCGCAGTTTCAGCGGCCAGTAGGGCCATGTCAGCGGACGGTTTTCTTCGACGGGTGGTTGGGGCATCACTTCAAACTGGGTGACGCTGACCGCGCCGTGGCGGGTGCTGGTGCCTACGCAGTCACTGCCCGTGTCGCCGCCGCCGATGACGATAACGTGTTTACCATCCGCGCGGAGTTGGTTTTCGACCACGCCGCCGCCGTTGACTTTGTTTTGCTGGGGCAAAAATTCCATCGCAAAATGGATACCTGCCAGATCACGCCCAGTGATGGGTAAATCACGCGATTGCTCTGAACCGCCAGTCAGCAGCACGGCATCGAACTCGGCTTGCAGTTGGGCGGCAGAAACGGTTTCTTTCGCCCAGTTGGTGACTTTGGAATCGGCTGGCCATTCGCCAACGACCACATTGGTGCGAATCGTCACACCTTCGGCTTGCAGTTGGGCAGCGCGGCGGTCGATGTGGGATTTGTCCAATTTGAAATCGGGGATGCCGTAGCGCAGCAAGCCGCCGATGGTATCGTTCTTCTCGAACAAGGTGACATCGTGACCCACCCGCGCCAACTGTTGCGCCGCTGCCATACCCGCAGGGCCTGCGCCCACAACCGCCACTTTCTTACCCGTTTTCTGGGCGGCAACTTGGGGTTTGACCCAGCCTTCTGCCCAGCCTTTGTCGATGATCGCGTGTTCGATGGATTTGATACCCACCGCGTCACCGTTCACGTTGATAACGCAAGCCGCCTCGCAGGGCGCGGGACAAATGCGTCCAGTGAACTCGGGGAAGTTATTGGTGCTGTGCAGGGTGTCCAGCGCGTTTTTCCAATCCTCGTGGTACACCAAATCGTTGAAATCGGGGATGATGTTGTTCACGGGGCAACCGTTGCTGCAAAACGGTGTGCCGCAATCCATGCAGCGTGCCGCCTGCGTCACGGACTGGGTCGCATCCAGACCGATGACAAATTCTTGGTAATTGGCGAGGCGCTCGGTAACGGGGGCGTAGCCTTCCTCGATGCGGGCAAACTCTTTGAAGCCTGTTACTTTTCCCATGAGGTACTCACTTTCTTTTCT
>CALMCD010000176.1 GCA_937863075.1 uncultured Rhodoferax sp.
AGCGAGAGCTGAAACGCGAAGCCAAGCGTGAAGGGCGGGAAGAAGGCAAGCTAGAAGGCAAGCTAGAGGGCAAGCTGGAAGGCCAAATGCAATTGTTGCTACGCTTTTTAATGCGGCGTTTTGGGATGCTGCCGCCTGTAGTGATGACGCAAATTCAGGCTGGAACCTTGGAGCAAATCGAACAATGGTTTGATGCCAGCATGGATGCCCCTAATCTGAATGCAGTATTTGCACTCAATTAGGATGAATGTTCAACCAATAGTGCCTAAAAGATAGTGCAATCAATCACATAATGGAAAAAGAAATTTCTGATGCCTTGCCACCTTCGTTGCCCGAAGGTTGGTTGGCGGTTCAATCGTTGGATTTAGAAGCCCAAGGCATCGCCCACCATCCCGATGGCAAAGTCGTTTTTATTGAGGGCGCGTTGCCATTTGAAGTGGTCAGCGCCCGCATTCACCGCTCCAAAAGCAGTTTTGACAAAGGCACGCTGACCGAGATTCACCAAGAATCGTCCCAGCGCGTGCGCCCCCGTTGCCCGCATTTTGGTTTGCACGAAGGTGCGTGCGGCGGTTGCAAAATGCAGCATCTGCACCCTGCCGCGCAAATCGCCGTCAAGCAGCGCGTGTTGGAAGATAACCTGAAGCATATCGGCAAAATCCAAGCCGAAACCATTGTGCGCCCGATTGAAGGGCCGGCGTGGGGGTATCGCTACCGCGCTCGCCTTTCGGTGCGCTTTGTCCGTAAAAAGGGCGCGGTGTTGGTGGGATTTCACGAGCGTAAAAGCCGTTACGTCGCCGACATCAAACAATGCCCCGTTCTGGCTCCGCAGGTGGAAGCGCTGCTGTTGCCGCTGCGGGCGTTGATTGCATCGCTGGACGCGGTGGAAGAATGTCCACAAATCGAACTCGCGGTCGGTGATGCGGCGGAAGTCACGGTGTGCGCCTTGGTGCTGCGGCACTTGGTTCCGCTGAGTGCAGGCGATTTGGCAAAGTTGCGCCAATTTGCCGTGGAACATGCGGGAGTTCAATGGTGGCTGCAACCCAAGGGGCTGGATAGCGTCCACCGCTTGGATGAAACCGTGGGCTTTGAAACCGCGCAGCTCGCTTACGCTTTGCCTGAATTTGGCATCACCATGCCCTATCGCCCGATTGATTTCACGCAGGTGAATCCGCATATCAACCGCGTGCTGGTGGCGCGGGCGCTGGGCTTGCTGCAAGTACAGCGCCATGAGCGGGTGATTGATTGGTTCTGCGGACTGGGCAATTTCACGCTACCGCTGGCAACGCAAGCGCGGGAAGTTCTGGGCGTGGAAGGTGCGGAAACACTGGTACAACGTTCGCGTGAGAATTACAAGCTAAATCAGGCGCTAACGCCCGCCAGCCGTGCATTGGCAGCTACGAAATTCGTAGCACGTAACCTGTTCGACATGACCCCTGAAGTGTTGATTGCCGATGGTACAGCCGAGAAATGGTTGATTGATCCACCGCGTGAAGGCGCGTTTGCCTTGGTGCAAGCACTGGCAGCGGCGTGCCAACTGGAAAGCGATCAGCGTGGTGCATGGCAACCGCCGCAGCGCATTGTGTACGTGAGTTGTAACCCCGCAACCTTGGCGCGGGATGCGGGCGTGCTGGTGCTAGAAGCGGGTTACCGTTGTGTATCAGCGGGGGTGGTGAATATGTTTCCGCACACCGCACACGTCGAAAGCATGGCGGTGTTTGAACGGGCATCGGTGTAACCGATGAACGGGCTAATCCCGCAGCGTATCCATTAAATCAATCATAAATTCGGCCTCCTCACTGCCCATCGGTTCAAAGCCGTTGGGTAGGTTGACTCCCGCCAAAATCCGGTCATCGCCCACCTGTTGACCGAGGCTGAAAAACGCATTTTCCAAAGCCGATAATTTATCCAGCCGTTTGGGATGCAGGAGCAAGACGTGGTAAATATCGCTAATCGCACTTTCAACCAGCGGGTGCAGTTGCAAGCGCGTGAGGTTGGAAAATCCGGCAAAGGTATCTGCTGCAAAGAAGGCCACATCCGCCTCACCGCGAATCAGGGCGCGGGTCGAGTTTTCGTGGCTATCGGTCACGATCCATTCGACGTTGCTGGCATCCAAATCAGCGGGTTCTAGCAGACGCAACCCCACCAAATGAATATCCTCATTGCCCATGCAGGCGATGCGGCAGCCCGGGCGCAGGTCTTCCACACAGCGAAAAGAGGAATTGACGTTGGACGCAATCACCATTTCATCAAAATGCTGGCGCGGACGACCAAAGGGGATATACCCTTTTTCGCGGATCAGGGTGGCAGCGCGGGAGGGGTTGGCGTACATCACATCGCTGCGTCCGGTGAGCATGAATTTTTCGTATTCATTGGTGCTAGTCGGCATCAGCAAATGCAGGCCGATGCGGGCGCGTTGTTGCAAGGTCATATTCAGCATATGCCATGCACCCAAGTACTCAAAACCAAAATCGGGGGTAAGGAGAAATTTCAGGTTCATGCCGTTGGCTCCATCGGCGGGATGCGTTCCATCGCGTGCCATTGTTGGTAGAGCGATTCGATTTCAGCAATCCGTTTGCGGGAAGGTTTGCGGCGCACCGAGGTATAACCCACCACCACGCCATTGCGCACATTGGGGATGATGGTGGCGTACACCCAATAATGCGATCCATCCTTGCACAGATTCTTGATATAACCGTGCCATTTTTGATTCCCTTGCAACGATTCCCATAACTCACGGAAAGCGCGGTGCGGCATATCGGGGTGACGCAGGATGTGGTGGGGTGCGCCGATGAGTTCGTGCCGTTCGTAACCACTCATTTCCACAAAGGCATCGTTGGCGTGGGTGATGATGCCGCGTAAATCGGTACGTGAAACAATCAGCCGTCCTTCGAGAAAAGGAATTTCCACGTCAGAAACTGGCACATCGCGCGATGTGCCATCGTAGTAGGTGAGATTACACAATTGCACCATGATGTCGGGTTTGGGAATCAGTCCAGCCATTTTGTGAATGTTTCCAAACCCACGCGCGGGGTCTGGAAAGTATTCACTATAGCGGATTCATCGGCATAACCGAGGGCGATGCTACAAACCAGCATTTCATTTTCCCCCGCGCCGATGTGGGGTAAAACGATGCTGGAAAACTGGTTCCATGCCGCCTGTGCGCAGGTATGCAAACCGTGACCGCGTGCGGCTAGCATGACGTTTTCCAAAAACATGCCGTAGTCCAACAAGGAGCCACGCCCCATCACCTTATCCACAGTGCAGACCAACGCCACGGGCGCATCAAAGTAACGGAAATTGCGCTGGGCTTGGGCGTGCATTTGGTCTTTGTCCGCTTTGCCGATGCCGAGCAAGCCATACAAGCCCCAGCCGTTTTCCCGCCGACGGTCAATATAGGGGCTGACCCATTTTTGGGGGTAGTAATCGTATTCCTCGGTGTACTTGGCAACCAGCGCGGCATCGGAGCGCATGGCATCGTGAACGGCGCAAACCTTTTCCACCAGCGTATCGCGGGTTTGGCCTTGCACCACGTAAACGTGCCACGGCTGGCAGTTGGTTCCCGAAGGGGCGCGGCTGGCGACCGTCAAAATCTGTTCAATCACTGCCTTATCCACGCTTTGCGGGGTGAAAGCGCGAACCGAGTGGCGCGATGTAATCGCTTCTTCAATAGCGGAAAGGGCTGCGGAAGTCATCAAAAAAAGCTCCTGAAAAAAATTTTCAAAAAATTTGCTGCAATGCAGCAAAAAGTTCTTGCATTCGGTTCATTCATCCCTATAATTCAAATCATGTTGCAGTGCAGCATAAACGTGAACCCAGTGTAAACCCAGCGAACGGAATGATCGCACTTTTCGGAGAATGAATATGATGACTGTTGAACAAGTTTTGGCTTCCCACAAAGCGAACATGGAAACCCTCTATAGCCTGACCACCAAGGCATTTGAAGGTCTGGAAAAAATTGTGGAATTGAATTTGACTGCATCCAAAGCGGCTTTGTCGGATGTAAACAGCCACACCCAATCGGTTTTGGGCGTGAAAGATGCACAAGAATTGTTGTCGTTGCAATCGAGCTTGTTGCAACCACTCGCAGAAAAAGTAGCTGCTTACAACCGTGATTTGTATGCAATCGCTTCCGGTACAACGGCTGAGTTCAACAAGAACGTAGAAGCCAAAGGCACTGAAGCACAACAGCAATTCATGAGCGTAGTAGAAAACGTCATGAAAAACGCACCTGCTGGTTCTGAAACAACGGTAGCGATGATGAAAAGCACCGTGACTGCTGCAAGCAACGCGCTGGAATCAGTGCAAAAAGTAGTGAAGCAAGCGACTGAGCTGGCTGAGTCCAACATCCAAGCGGTTAGCAAAACGGCTACCGAAGCCGCAAAAAACGTTACTACCAAGCGTTAATTGCAGCGAATTGTCACACGGTGACACAGCACACGATTATGCCGAGGGGAAACCCTGACATAATCAAAGCTAACGGATCCATTTTCAGGTTGTCTCCTCGGATCCTTTCGTAACCATCAGTGGTTCAGGGATCCTTTCAAGGCCTCGTTGCAAAACGGGGTCTTTTTTTTGCCCATAATTTGCCCATAAAAAAACCCTTGTTTCATTTGGAGAAACAAGGGTTTCAATAAGGATTTTGGTACGGTAAGGTGGATGGTGCGCGGGGGGGGACTCGAACCCCCACACTGTTGCCAGCGTCAGGACCTAAACCTGGTGCGTC
>CALMCD010000177.1 GCA_937863075.1 uncultured Rhodoferax sp.
CAGGTGCAAACCTGTTGGGAGATTGGTCGCCACATTGTGGAGTTTGAACAAAATGGCGAGTCGCGGGCGGCTTATGGGAAAAAATTGCTACCCCAGTTGGCTGAGGCATTGACGCGCGACTTTGGCAAAGGGTTTGATGCGTCCAACTTGCGCTATATGCGTTTGTTTTACCAAGCATTTCCAATGTGTGACGCACTGCGTCACGAATTGAGCTGGACGCATTACCGTATGCTGCTGCGGGTGAGCGATGCCAAGGCGCGGCAGTGGTATATGAACGAGGCGGCGACGCAAAACTGGAGTTCGCGGGCGCTGGATCGGCAAATCGACACGCTGTATTTTGAGCGTTTATTAGTCAGCAGCGATAAAACCAGTATTACTGCCGAAGCCCATTCCAATCTAGCCGCATTGCCCCAAACTCCGCGTGAGTTTGTGCGTGATCCAATCATGTTGGAATTTTTGGGTTTTCCTGAAACCGGAAAATTACTCGAATCCCAATTAGAACAAGCCTTAATGGATAAATTGCAAGGCTTTTTATTAGAACTAGGTAAAGGCTTTGCCTTTGTCGCACGGCAACAGCGCATTAGTACCGAATCCCAAGATTTTTATATTGATTTGGTATTTTATAATTATTTGCTGAAATGCTTTGTGTTAATTGATTTAAAATCAGGAAAATTAACACACCAAGATATTGGGCAAATGGATATGTATGTGCGGATGTACGATGATTTGCGGCGTGGTGCGGATGATAATCCTACCGTTGGAATTTTATTGTGTAGCCATAAAGATGATGCCGTCGTTCGTTATTCGGTTTTGCACGATAGTGAGCAAATCTTTGCCAGTAAATACCGCCTTATTCTCCCAACCGAAGAAGAATTACGCGCTGAAATTGAGAAAAACCGTGAATAATTTACTCCACAAAACCGCCCACCTGTGCGCCCTATTAGCCGGAATTTTATTGGCGCTTATGGCGCTTTTAACCTGTGCGAGCGTGGTCGGGCGCAATGTGTTCGATTGGGCGTTGGTGGGGGATTTTGAATTGGTCGGGGT
>CALMCD010000178.1 GCA_937863075.1 uncultured Rhodoferax sp.
ACTACTAACCCATGAGTCAGTAACTTCCAATCATCCATGTCCATTTTTTGTTGTCCCCTTCAGTCCAAACGCCAACGCCGCAAGGATGCCCGCCCGGGCGAATTGTTGGATGCTGCGTTGGAAATTTTTGTTGAAAAAGGGTTCGCCGCCACGCGCGTGGAAGATGTGGCGCGGCAAGCGGGTGTCTCCAAGGGGACGGTGTTTTTGTATTTTGCAAGTAAAGAAGAGCTGCTCAAAGCCGTGGTGCGTGAAAACATATCGGGGCGATTGAGTGAATGGGAAGTGGAATTTACCCATTATCAAGGCAGCACGCAGGATATGCTGCGCTACGTCATGCGCTCGTGGTGGGAGCGTATTGGCTCGACCAAGGCCTCAGGCATTAGCCGCTTAATGGTGTGCGAGGCCTGTAATTTCCCTGAACTGGCTACGTTCTACCAAGATGAAGTCATCCTCCCCACCCACAATCTGATAAAACGCATTTTGCAGCGTGGTGTGGAAAAGGGCGAGTTCCGTGCCTTGACGGAAACCGAATTGACCTATGGCGTTTACACCGTACTCGCCCCCATGCTTTTTTTGGCGATGACGCAACGTTGCACGATGGGGCTTCCGATTGAACCGCAAGCCTATCTCATCACGCAGGTGGAAACCATTTTGTTTGGATTGATGAAAAAATGAAACCTTGGATCAAATGGCTAGCCTTTGGACTCTTGTTAGCCATGCTGGCAGCCGGAATTTTGCGTGCTTTATCTGCCCGTAGCACCCAGCAAGCGGCATTGGCAGTGCAGCAAGAGGGGATGAAAACGCCGCCTCCGTTGGAAATCAAGCCACAGGAACTCTTGCGGGTGCAGATGCAAGAATTACCGCTGGGCTTGCCCATTTCCGGTGCTTTGAAGGCCACCCATTCCGCCATCGTGAAAGCACGGGTTGCGGGTGAATTGCACGATTTGAAAGTGCGCGAAGGCGATAGCGTCAAGGTAGGCGACATCATCGCCCGCGTGGACGATTCCGAATACCAAGCGCGATTCCGCCAAGCCCAGCAGCAAGCCACCGCCGCCAAAGCCCAAGTGGACATCGCTAAACGCAATTTTGAGAACAACCGCTCGCTGGTGGAAAAAGGGTTTATTTCGCAAACCGCGTTAGAAAGCTCATCTTCTACACTGGCTTCTGCCGAGGCCAACTTCCACGCCGCACAAGCTGGAGCCGATGTCGCCCGCAAAGCGCTTGACGATACCGTGTTGCGTGCGCCGATTGCGGGTGTAGTCTCGCAGCGTCTGGCACAACCCGGGGAACGGGCGGCGGTAGATGCCCGCATCGTTGAAATTGTGGATTTAAGCCGTCTGGAGTTAGAAGCCAGTGTCGATGCCGCCAATTCGGTTGCTATTCGCGTCGGGCAGGCCGCCCAACTGCGCATCGAAGGCAGCAGCCAAACAATGAATGAAACGATTAACGCCAAAGTCGTGCGCATCAACCCCAGCACCGTGGCGGGCAGTCGGGCGGTGATGGTGTATTTATCGGTTGCATCACAAGTCGGTTTACGCCAAGGGTTGTTTGCCCAAGGCACACTGGCAATGGGTAAACAAAATGTGTTGGCAGTCCCCTTAACTGCCGTGCGCACCGATAAACCCGAACCCTATGTGCAAATGGTGGTGGACAACAAAGTGCAACACAAAGCCGTCACGCTGGGCGGTCGCAGTGAACTCCAAGGCGAAATATGGGTGCGCATTGACGGCGTAGCAGCCGATAGCACCGTGCTGGCGGGTAGTGTGGGTGCGTTGCGTGAAGGTAGCGTGATCACGACCACAACAACGGCGAAGGGTCAATAATTTATGTGGTTTACCCGCGTCAGCCTTCAAAACCCCGTTTTTGCCACCATGATGATGATGGCACTGGTGGTGCTGGGCTTATTTTCCCTTCAGCGTTTGCAGGTCGATCATTTTCCGAATATCGACTTTCCGGTCGTGGTGGTCACGGCCGAATACCCGGGGGCATCGCCGGAAATTGTGGAAGCCGAGGTTTCTAAAAAACTGGAAGAAGCCGTCAATTCGATTGCCGGTATCAACGCCTTAACTTCCCGCAGCTACGATGGGCAAGCGGTGGTGATTATCGAATTCGGTTTGCACATCAACGGGCGCAAAGCCGCTGACGATGTGCGCGAAAAAATCGCCATCGTCCGCCCCTCCCTGCGCACTGAGGTAAAAGAACCCAAGGTGCTGCGCTTTGATCCCAGCGCCCGCGCCATTTGGTCGGTTGCCGTGTTGCCGGATAAAGAAAAAGCACCCAACGCCGTGGAACTCACCAACTGGGCGGATCAAGTCCTGAAAAAGCGCTTGGAAAACGTGCGCGGAGTCGGCTCGGTCACGCTGGTGGGCGGAACGAAGCGGGAAATCAATATCTACCTGAATCCCCAAGCCTTGGAATCGTGGGGCATTACGCCGGAACAAGTCGCCACCGCGATTCGCAACGAGAACCAAGATTTTCCGCTGGGCGCGATTCAAACCCGTGACCAAGAGCGGGTGATTCAAATCGAAGGGCGGATGAAACGTCCTGAAGACTTTGGTGACATCATCGTCGCCCGCAAAAATGGCGTGCCAGTGCGCGTGAACCAGCTTGCCAAGGTCACCGATGGGCCGCAGGAAATCGAAAATTTGGCGCTTTACAACGGCGAGCGCAGTTTGGTGTTGAGCATTCAAAAAGCGCAGGATGAAAACACCATCGCGGTGGTGGACGCACTGCGTAAAACCATTGCCGACATCCAGCCCCAATTACCCGCTGGTGTGCGTTTAGAACCGATTACGGACGGTTCGCGCCAGATTCGCGTATCGGTGGACAACGTGCGCCGTACCCTGATTGAAGGCGCGATTCTCACGATTTTGATCGTGTTTTTGTTCCTGAACTCGTGGCGTTCCACCGTGATTACCGGATTAACGTTGCCGATTGCGCTCATCGGCACGTTTTTCTTCATGAACCTGTTTGGTTTCACCATCAATATGATTACGCTGATGGCGCTTTCGCTGTGCGTGGGCTTGTTGATTGACGATGCGATTGTGGTGCGGGAAAACATCGTGCGCCATGTGCAAATGGGCAAAGGCGCGTTTCAGGCTTCGATGGACGGCACGCAAGAAATCGGGCTGGCAGTGCTGGCAACCACGCTGTCCATCGTGGCGGTGTTTTTGCCGATTGGGTTTATGGGCGGCATCATCGGCAAATTTTTCCATGAATTTGGTTTGACCATCGTGGCGGCAGTGATGATTTCCATGTTCGTGAGCTTTACGCTTGACCCCATGCTGTCTTCCATTTGGCACGACCCCAGTATCGAAGCGCACGGCAAGCACCATGCACCCATCACGCTGTACGATAAAACCATCGGGCGCGTCACCAACTGGTTTGAACGCGCTACCGATGCACTGGCAGATTGGTACCAAGATATTCTGCGCTGGTCATTGCGTTTCAAGCGCACCACATTGCTACTGGCATTGGGCGTATTTATCGGCAGTTTGTTGATGGCGAAATTGCTGGGAACGGAGTTTGTGCCGAAATCCGATTTTTCTGAAACCACCGTGAGCTTCAATACCCCCGTGGGTTCTTCGTTGGAAATGACGGAAGCCAAAGCACGGCAAGTGGAAACGATTTTGCGTGAATTTCCCGAAGTGCGTTACACCCTCACCACCATCAACACGGGCAATTCGGCGGGGAAAATGTACGCCAGCATTTACGTGCGCTTGGTCGATAGAAAAGATCGCAATTTGAGTGTGGATGCCATGTCCTCCATCTTGCGCCAACGCTTGCAAACGGTGGCCGGCATTACCGTGACGCATGTGGGTTTGATGGATGCTGTGGGGGGGCAAAAGCAAATCGTTTTCTCAATTCAAGGCAGTGATATGGCTGAATTGGAACGCCTGACCGCCTTGGCGATGGAAAAAATCCGCCCCATTGCGGGGTTAGTGGATGTGGATTCCACCCTCAAACCACGCAAGCCGACTATTGATGTAGCTATCAAAAAAGAAGCAGCATCGGATTTAGGACTGGGCACGGCTCAGGTCGGTGCTAGTTTGCGCACCCTGATTGCAGGGCAAACCGTGGGAAGCTGGCGTGCATCGGACGACCAAACCTACGATGTCAACGTGCGTTTGAACCCGAGCGCCCGCAACAATACGCAGGATTTGGAATTACTGCCCTTCACCGTGGGCGCGAATGCCGATGGTAGCCCGCGCGTGGTGCGACTCAGCCAAGTGGCGAATGTGCGGGAATCGACTGGCTCAAACCAAATCAACCGCCGTGATTTAACGCGGGAGGTGAGCATTACGGGCAATGTCTCCGGTCGCTCGGCGGGTGAAGTATCAGCCGACATCAAAGCTGCGATGGAAAGTATCTCGATGCCCCCCGGGTACAAATACAAATTCAGCGGCTCGACCAAGGATATGGCGGAATCGTTTGCCTACGCGATTTCGGCGTTAATCATGGCGGTGGTATTTATTTACATGGTGTTGGCAAGCCAGTTTAAGAGCTTCTTCCAACCCCTCGCCATCATGACCGCCCTGCCCTTGACGCTGATTGGCGTGGTGCTGGCGCTGATGATGTTTAACTCTACCTTGTCCATGTTCTCGGTGATTGGGGTGGTGATGCTAATGGGCTTGGTCACCAAGAATGCGATTTTGCTGGTGGATTTTGCCATTCGCGCCCAAGAAGACGGTATGGAACGCTCCCAAGCCCTGCTCATGGCCGCCAAAGTCCGGCTACGCCCGATTTTGATGACCACGCTCGCCATGATTTTTGGCATGGTTCCTTTGGCGTTTGCCCTGACGGAAGGCTCGGAAATGCGTGCGCCAATGGGTCAGGCGGTGATCGGTGGGGTGATTACTTCGTCCCTTTTAACCTTGGTTGTCGTTCCGGTGATGTATTGCTATATGGATGATTGGAGTCGGTGGCTAAAATCCCGATTTACTACAACCCGCTGAGCGATCCGTGAAACGATCCCTTAAAATACCCCTTGGAGTATACAAATGAACTTTGATGAAGCCCGCTACCTGATGATTGAACAACAAATCCGCCCTTGGAATGTGGAAGCTCCTTCCGTGCGCCAAGCATTTGTGACGGTCAAGCGCGAGGATTTTGTACCGTTCGCCTTCCGCGAATTGGCGTTTGCGGAAATTGAGATTCCTTTGGCACAGGGACAATGTATGCTGATGCCGTATCTCGAAGGGCGTTTGCTGCAAGAAGCCGTGATTCAATCGAGCGACACCGTGCTGGAAATCGGCACTGGATCGGGTTTTACTGCGGCCTTGCTGGGTACATTGGCGCGTGAAGTCGTCAGCGTAGAAATGGTTCCTGAATTGGCTACCGCAGCGAAGAACAATCTGCGCACCAACGGCTTTGTGAATGTCGAAGTACGCGAGCAAGACGCAAGCACCCTCACCGAAAAAGACGGCACTTACGATGCGATTGTGTTGAGTGGTTCGGTCGCTGAAGTGCCTAAAAACCTGCTTTCCATGCTGAAAATCGGGGGACGCTTGGTCGCAGTCGTGGGTTACAAACCCATTATGCGTGGCACCTTGGTTCAACGTATCAGCGCCACCGAATTCAAAACCACCGAACCGTGGGATGCCGTCGCCCCCCGTTTGTCCCGATTCCCCGATAAACCAGCGTTTCAACTTTAATCACACACCATGACCCGTTCAAACCCCTTATTGACCCGATGCGTTTTGCCCTTGTTGCTGAATCTGCCATTGGCGGCTTCGGCGCAAAATTTGGTGGATTTAGTCACAGCCGCCCAAGGCTACGACGCAACCTACCGCAGTGCGAAAGCCCAATTTGATGCAAACCTCGCTAAGGCAGAGCAAGCACGGGCTGGTATTTTGCCCACGGCAGGTTTGGCAGCCAGTGCCAGCGCGACCAATCAGGAAGTATTGCCATCGCCTTCGCGCACCTATGGAACGCAATCCATTGGTTTGAGCGTATCGCAACCGCTGTACCGTCCGGCAAACTGGGCGGGGTATGAACAGGGTCTGAAATCCATTACGCTGGCACAAGCCCAGCTCACGCAGGCCGAGCAAGATTTGCTGGTGCGGGTCAGCCAAGCGTATTTTGATGTGCTGTCGGCAAGCGATACCCTCGCGGTTATCCAAGCGCAAAAAACGGCCGTATCGGAACAACTGGCTGCCGCCAAACGCAATTTTGAAGTCGGAACCGCCACCATCACCGACACCCGCGATGCCCAAGCGCGTTTCGATCTGGTCGTAGCGCAGCAATTAGCTGCTGAAAATGATGTACTGGTGAAATCGCTGGCATTGAATCAACTGGTCGGCACGAGCAACGCCCAGCCCAAACCCTTGAAGGCCAATGCCACATTACCCGCCGTCACGCCATTGGATGTCAACCACTGGGTGACCCAATCGCAAAACACCAATCCATCGGTACAACAAGCCACCATTGCACTGGATGTAGCCCGTTTGGAAGTGAACAAAGCCGAAGCCGGACATAAACCGACGGTGGATTTGGTCGGTAGCTATTCGGCTGTCAATAATGTAGGCGGCTCTTCCACCTCCGCAGCCGATAGCCGTATCAATGTAGGCAGCTTTGGCGTGAATTTCACGATGCCGCTGTTTGCTGGTTTTGCCGTTCAAAACCGCGTGAAAGAAACTTTGTCGCTGGAAAATAAAGCCGTTTCGGATTTAGAAAACGCCAAACGCAGCGTAGCACAAGGTACACGCGCCGCGTTTTATGGCTTGCAATCCGGCTTGGCGCAGGTAGCGGCGTTGCAAGCGGCGGAAAGTTCGAGCCAAAGCGCGTTGGAAGCGAATCAATTGGGTTATCAAGTCGGCGTGAAAATTAATATCGACGTGCTGAATTCCCAAAGCCAATTATTCGATACCAAAGCCAAGCTCGCCAAAGCGCGGTACGATGTGTTGGTCGGCAATTTGAAATTGCGCCAAGTGGTGGGAACACTGCAAGCGGAAGATTTGCAGGCTATCAATCAACAATTACAAAATTAACGCACCCTGCACGGTTAATTTTTCTTTTTGCACTATGACCACTGAAACCACATCGCCCCCCTCTGCATTGACCAAATCCGATAAAAACCTCGTCTGGCTGGATTGCGAAATGACGGGGCTAGACCCTGAAAATGACCGCATTATCGAGATTGCTGTCATCGTTACCGACCCGCACCTGAATCACCGCACCGAAGGCCCCGTGTTTGCCATTCACCAAACCGAAGCCCAGCTCGACAAAATGGATGCTTGGAACAAAGGCACACACGGCAAAAGCGGACTGATTGATAAAGTGCGTGCCTCTACCATCACCGAAGAAGAAGCGGAAAAACAACTTATCGAATTTTTGAAACGCCACGTTCCCGCCAACGCCTCGCCCTTATGCGGTAACACGATTGGGCAAGATCGCCGCTTTTTGGTGAACTATATGCCCAAGCTGGAAGCATTTTTCCACTATCGCAATCTGGATGTCAGCACGCTCAAAGAACTTTCCAAACGCTGGAATCCCTCGGTACAAGCCAGTTTCAAGAAGCAGCAGCGCCATACCGCCCTCGCCGATGTGCATGAATCGATCGACGAATTGGCACACTACCGCGAACATTTCTTGAAGTTACCCACCGCAGCCAACGAATAGGTTGATTTTTACTGCTATAATTCGTTCTCTACAGATTAAACATCTACCGATTTCTGTAGGCGCGTAGCTCAGTTGGTTAGAGCACCACCTTGACATGGTGGGGGTCGTTGGTTCGAATCCAATCGCGCCTACCAAAAAAAGCATAGCCCCTGATTTCACGGTAAATCAGGGGCTTTTTTTGCGGTTAGCTTCTCTTGAAAAATGCCTGAAACATTCAGCACCGACAAAAAAACTCCACAGCGGATTATTAAGAAATATCCCAATCGGCGCTTGTACGATACGGACACTTCAAGCTATATCACGCTCGCGGAAATTAAACAACTGGTCATGCACCATGAACCGTGTATCGTGTTGGATGCTAAAACGGGCGATGATATTACCCGCAGTATCTTGCTTCAAATCATCCTTGAAGAAGAAGCAAATGGTACACCCATGTTCACTGCGGACGTGCTGGCGAACATTATTCGCTTCTACGGTCACACCATGCAATCGTTCATGGGGGGGTATCTGGAAAAAAATATCCAAACCCTCATGGAAATGCAAGCCCCTTTTGTGCAGGGTGCGATCAACAAAAACGTGTTCTTGCAAGTGCAAGATCAAATGACCAAACAAACCGAGCAGTTTTTAGCTACCTTCGGCCTGAAACGCTAAAAACGTTCCAAGCGTTAACCATATGACGAATCCCACCCCCAAGATCGGCTTTGTGAGTCTGGGTTGCCCCAAAGCTTTGACCGATTCCGAACTCATCCTGACCCAATTAAGTGCAGAAGGTTACCAAACCGCTAAAACCTTCCAAGGTGCGGATTTGGTTATCGTGAACACTTGCGGCTTTATTGACGATGCCGTGAAAGAAAGTTTGGACACGATCGGCGAAGCCTTGGCAGAAAACGGCAAAGTGATCGTCACGGGCTGCTTGGGTGCCAAAAAATCGGACAGTGGAAATAACTTGGTGCGCGACGTTCACCCGAAGGTTCTCGCCGTCACCGGCCCGCACGCAACGCAAGAGGTGATGGATGCCGTTCACGCCCACTTGCCCAAGCCGCACGACCCGTTTGTGGATTTAGTGCCGAATGGGGTTGGCTCTTTTGGCTCGGCGGGTATCAAGCTCACACCGCGCCATTATGCGTACCTCAAAATCAGCGAAGGCTGCAACCACCATTGCACGTTTTGCATCATCCCCTCCATGCGCGGCGATTTGGTCTCGCGCCCTGTGGGCGATGTACTGACGGAAGCACGCGCCTTGTTTGAAGGTGGTGTGAAAGAATTACTGGTTATCAGCCAAGATACGTCCGCCTACGGGGTGGATGTGAAATACCGCACCGGATTTTGGGATGGCAAACCCGTCAAAACCCGTGCGCTGGAACTGGTGCAACAGTTGGGCGAAATGGCGGCGACCTACGGAGCGTGGGTACGGCTGCATTATGTTTACCCCTACCCCAGCGTGGACGACATCGTACCGCTGATGGCACAAGGGCTGGTGCTGCCGTATTTGGATGTTCCCTTTCAACACAGCCACCCTGATGTATTGAAGCGCATGAAACGCCCCGCCAGCGGCGAGCGCAATTTGGAACGCATCCAAAAATGGCGCGAAATCTGCCCCGAATTGATTATCCGCAGCACCTTTATTGCCGGATTCCCGGGTGAAACCGAAGAAGAGTTTGCGCATTTACTCGACTTTGTACGGGAAGCGCAAATCGACCGTGCAGGCTGCTTTGCGTACAGCGATGTCAAAGGTGCAGCCGCTAACGATTTGCCCGGAATGCTCCCCATCGAATTACGGGAAGAACGCCGTTCACGCTTTATGGCGGTCGCCGAAGCGGTTTCCACTGCCAAGCTACAACGCCGTGTGGGTTCTACCATGCAGATTTTGGTGGATTCCGCCCCCTCTATGGGTAAAAAGGGCGGTTTGGGTCGCAGTTACGCCGACGCGCCAGAGATTGATGGCATCGTGCGCCTGCTACCGCCAGAAAAAATCAGCAAAACCCTGAAAATTGGCACATTTACCAAGGCACGTATTGTTGCAACACAGGGACATGATTTGGTAGCATTACCGATTTAACACGGTTAATAACAACGATGTTTGGATTTTCTTTGTTACAAGTTTCAAAAGGTTTACGGCTTGTATCACTGGCTACGCTGGTTGCAGGCGCGGGAACTACGATGGCACAATCGCTGCCTTGCGCTTATGTAGG
>CALMCD010000179.1 GCA_937863075.1 uncultured Rhodoferax sp.
CACCGATGAACCGCCGCTTTGTTGTTGCGATACGCCGCCGATTTGGTGATCGAGCGTATCGTAAATAATGACTTGTCCATTGCTTTCCATCGCCAAACGGCGGGCTTGGGAGAACCAAGCGTAACGCGTTCCGTTTTGTCCGCCGGAACTGTTGGGAAAGCGCAATCCCGCACCCCACCAATCCGGCGCAATGGGTGCGGGCACAAACATATTGTTGGGTTGGTTGTAGACGAGGCGCGACAACTCGGCGCACAAATTATCAACACGCCCTTTGAGGTAGTTGTTAAACATATCCCCAATCATGGTCATGCCGCCTTGCATCCATTGCCCCGAGCCGCCAAACTCAGGATGGCTGAATTGCGCCATGCTGCCGTTACCATTCCAAACCGATTCCAGCATAGAGCGCACAGCATCCACGCTAAAGTTGTGGCGTTGGGCAATATCTTGAATGGTTTGTTGACCTGAAGGTGTTAATTGAAGCATGGGGTTGTGTAATCGAGAGTGAATCAGCGACCCATAGTAGCTTAGTTTGCTGAAATGGGTCATGATCACAACGGCATAGCGTTTGACTACGCTTTTTTCCGCTTCTTTTCTTCCCACTTGGCGCGTGACCATGTTTCGATAATCGGCTCTAGCGTCACGCCGTGTTGCCGTAAAACGGTTTCCCAATCGTGCCAATCGGTATCGCCTGCGAATGCGACGGGCGCTTTTGATTCCAACGCCGCAGCCACCATTTTTCGATCCGCCGTATCGTGAATCGTGGGCGCGAGCGTGGCGGGTAACATGCCATGACCATCTGCATCGTATTGCACATCCACCAAATCGACTGCGCAATAATCCCATTTGTGCTGCACCACTTGGCGACCAAAGTCATTAAATCCCAGTTTATTGCTGTATTCGGCTTCGATTTTCAATGCACCGTCCAGCACCAAATGGGCATCGGAAAACTGAAATTCATTCAACCATTCCCACACCTGCAAGCGTAATTCAGGCTCTTGCGGTGTGGCATCAATATCTTTGGGCGTGATGGGGTCGGCAGCACTGGCGGCAATCAATACGTTGGTATCGACCACGTAGCGTGCATTGTTAGCTATCATTTTGAAAGCGCTGCGGCTTTTTGGCGTTCAAACATCAAGCGGGCTTGTTCGCGGGTTTCGCCCAGTGCATCGCCAAAAAACTTATCGGGCCAATTCGTTAAACGCCCAAATTCGTCGATTTTCAATTCCCGAATCTCCGCGCCCTTTTCACCTTTTTCGATGAAATACATCGCGCAATCGTCCGTCGATGCCGTGCCGCGTGCCATAGG
>CALMCD010000180.1 GCA_937863075.1 uncultured Rhodoferax sp.
CGGCAAAACAGGGCGCGTGGTAGGTCACCTCATGGGCTTGATTACGCTCATGAAAGGTCAACCCCTCGCCTACAACAAAGACAATCAAGAAGATAAAGAACCACTGTTCGATACGGTCGATACGCTCAAAGATACATTGCGCATCTTCGTCGAAATGATGGGCGGTATCCGCGTGAACCCCGCACCAATGGAACAAGCCGCGCTCAAAGGCTACGCTACCGCCACCGATTTGGCGGATTATTTGGTGAAAAAAGGCCTGCCCTTCCGCGATGCGCACGAAACCGTTGCCCACGCCGTGAAAGCTGCCACCGCACAGCAAGTTGATTTATCCGAATTGTCGCTTTCTGTGCTGCAAGGTTTTAATCCGAATATCGAAGCCGATGTGTACGAATGCTTGAGTTTGCGCGGTAGCCTGAATGCCCGTAAAACCCTCGGCGGAACAGCCCCCGATCAAGTGCGGGCGCAAATTGCGCGGCATCGGGTGCGGTTGGGCTGAGATACGGAATGAATCCCATTTTTACCTTCCCCATTCGCGTCTATTGGGAAGACACGGACGCGGGTGGCGTGGTGTTTTACGCCAATTACCTCAAGTTTTTTGAGCGTGTCCGCACCGAATGGTTCCGCAGTTTGGGTTTAGAGCAGCACCGTTTGCGTGAAACCTACGGCGGGATGTTCGTGGTGAGCGAGGTGCAGATTCAATACCTGCGCTCCGCCAAGCTGGACGATGCCCTGTTAGCCACCGCCGAATTGGTCGAACTGGGGCGCACCTCCCTCCGCATGGCGCAAGAGGTGCGTTTAGGGGATACCGTGTTGTGCAAAGGTTCGGTGCGGGCGGGTTGGGTGGATTGCAAAACCCTCAAGCCCCAGCGGATTCCGGCGGTGGTGCTGGATGAAATTGCAAAGCAGCAGAATTCATGCAGTAACGCAACCCCGAATCCGTAGGGCCGTCGTCGAATAAATGCCCCAAATGCGCACCGCATTGGCTGCACAGGGTTTCGGTGCGCACCATGCCGAACGATCGATCGACCTTGTTGTGGATTGCCGATTCATCCAAGGCTTGATCGAAACTCGGCCAGCCGCAACCGGCATCGAACTTGGAATCGGCGGTAAAAAGCGGTTGATCGCAGCCCATGCAGTGGTACGTGCCATCCCGAAAATGATCGGCATACCGTCCGGTAAACGGGCGTTCGGTCGCGGCACGGCGGGTAACTTGAAACGCAAGGGGTTCGGCGTTGCGGTGGGCGAACCATTCTTGCCATTCTTGCTCGGTTTTTTGAATAGGGTATGACATGAGAGGATGAGGTGGTTAAGAACTGCAACTAATAGCGATGCTGTTAGCCCAAGCGGGGGGAAAATCCGCCAACGATTCGGATTCAGGGTGTTCGTCGAATGGTGCTTCCAGCACTTTTTGCAAATGGGCTAATGCCGAGAAATCTTTGGCTTCGGCGGCACGAATCGCCAGTTCGCCCAGATGGTTGCGCAGAACATATTTGGGGTTGGTTTTTTGCATTAACTCCACCGAATGCGCTTGTGGATTTTGCCCAATCAGTTCCCGATAGCGGATCAAAAACGCGGTGATTCCGGTTGGGTTTATCCACAATTCGCGCACGGCGGCATCGCCATTTTCTTGGCTTAAACGCCGCCAGAAAATCGTGTAATCCACCCGTTCACTGGCTAAGAGGGGCAACAATTCATCCACCAATGCGTTGATGGACGCGGCGGAAGCCGTAGAAACCTCAGCAAACCCCAATTTTGCCGCCATGCAAGCCGAGAAGCGTTCGGTGAAGGCCGGACGGAACGCATCCAACGCCGTGATGGTGAGGGCTTCTGAACCAATCAAAGGCAGCAGTGCCTGACCGAGTGCGTATAAATTCCAATACACCATCTGGGGCTGGCGTGCGAAAGCGTAACGCCCTTGCGTGTCGGAATGGTTACAGATATGGTGCGGATCAAAACCATCCATGAACTGAAACGGGCCGTAATCCAAGGTCAGCCCCAAGATACTCATGTTGTCGGTATTGAGAACACCGTGGCAAAAGCCCACCGCCTGCCATTGCGCCACCATCTGGGCGCTGCGCTCCACCACCGCCCGCAAAAAATCCGCCACCGAATCGCATTGCGGGTAATAGCGATTCATCACGTAATCGGTGAGCTGGCGCAATTCGCTGTGTAAATCGTGGTGCGAAAAATGCTCAAAATGCCCGAACCGGATAAAACTCGGCGCGGTGCGGGTGATGACGGCGGCGGTTTCGGGACGCTCGCGGTATACCGGATCATCCGAACCCGTCACACACAAGGCGCGTGTGGTCGGAATGCCGAGGGCGTGCATCGCCTCGCTGCCCAAAAATTCGCGGATGCTCGAGCGCAACACCGCCCGCCCGTCACCGCGACGGGAAAATGGCGTTAATCCCGCGCCCTTGAGTTGGATTTCTTGCCCATTCAATTCGCCGAGCAAAATCGCGCGACCATCGCCCAACTGCCCCGCCCAATGACCGAACTGGTGACCGCTGTACACACTGGCACGCGCTTGCATCCCCGCCAAAAGCCGATTGCCCGTGAAGGCGTGCAAGGCATCCTCCGAGGTGTGCCAATCGGGCGGTAAATTCAATAATTGCGCCACCGCCGCACTCTGACCGACCCAATAGGGGTTGGATAAAGGCGTGGGGGCGATGTCGGCGTAAAAAGCGTTGCCTAACGTGGCAAAAGAGTGGTTCCAAGCGGAAGCGGGTACAAAATTCATACCCTATTGTGGTGGTTTATCTAAATCCGACAGCGATAAGGGTGATCTTTTGCGCAATCGGGTAACCGCCCATCGTGCCGTGACCCGAATAGCCCGTCATGCAGGTATCGCCCATCATTCCGCCCGCGAAGCAATCGCCATACGCTAGGCGGTTGATGGCTGAGGGGGGAATCGGTGCGGTCAAATCGTTCGGGTTAATGTAAACCGTGATAAACGCATTGCCCATACCGCCCGCCGCCGGATTCAGGGTGCGCGGTGTTTGGTTGAATCCGTAATACAAGCCTTGTGAATTGCCAGCGAATCCGCCTTCGGCAAAGACGTTGGTCGTATTCAAGGCAAAGCTGGTGACCAATACGCCGCCTTTTCCATCATTCCCATCGTTATCGGGAACGGTAGAAAGTTGATAACTAATCGGCACATTCAGCATTGGCGGGCCGGTCATGGATTCGGTGAGTACGCCGCGCAGATTAGAAATGGCTTTTGTTTGCGGATTGAAATCGAAAGTACCCGTAAAAATGGTGTTATTGGGCTGGGTATCGGGTTCAAAAAACGTGGTTTCAATCGCATAGCGCACCGTACCTTGGGCGACAGCTTCGGCAGCAACCAAGGCGGGCGGCGCGGGGAGGCTGGAATCGGTGGTATCGGAAAGCGATGGATTCGTTTGCAACGCCGCGCCATTGTCCCCGCCACCGCAGGCGGATAAAAGCAACGCCGTGAGACAAAAAGCAGAAACCTTTTGGATTTTGGAAAACATGATTTTTTATTTCTTTATTTTTTATTTCAAAAACGATAACTTACCGCCACATTCATTGAACGCCCCTTACCCGCCACCGGAACGCCCCACGGAATGCCCAAGCTGGTCATGGATGCGCCTTCACCCACATACGC
>CALMCD010000181.1 GCA_937863075.1 uncultured Rhodoferax sp.
CGCAGGGTGGCGTGATCGGGGTTATTCGCGTAGAAGGGTGCTCCGGGGACGAAGGCGACTCCTTTTTCGATAGCACTCTGTGCAAGCGTGCTGCCCGTTAGCGGCGTTTTATCCGTTAAACGTGCCCAAAAAAACAAGCCACCTTGCGGTGCGGTAAAACTGATTTTGTCGCCTATCTCGCGGTGCAGCGCTTCGCCCATTGCCAACGCGCGTTGGGCATAGACGCGGCGCACCCGTTCCAACGTGGCGGGCATTCGACCCGCTTTCAGGTACTGTGCCGCCGTTGCCTGCGCGAAGGTGCTGGTGTGGGCATCGCTAAACTGTTTGCACATGGTGGCTTTGCCGAGCAATTCGGGCGGCGCAATCATCCAGCCGATGCGCAATCCGGGGCTCAAAATTTTGCTCAACGATCCGCAATGCACCAAATAATCGCGGCTTCCGGTGACTTCGGCGCTCAAAGCGAGCAACGAAGGGGGCGGAGGCGCATCAAAATACAAATCGCCATACGGATCATCTTCCACCACCAGCGTTTGGTATTTCGCCGCCAGTTCCAGTACGCGCTTGCGCCGTTCCAGCGTCAAGGTTGCGCCGCTGGGGTTGCCGAAGGTGGGAATCAAATAAATCAGCTTGGGCTTGTGTTCGACGATCAGGGCTTCGAGCGCATCGACCTGCACGCCATGTGCGTCAATCGGGGCGCTGACCAAATCCGCACCATAGAGGCGGAAACATTGAATCGTTGCCAAAAACGTAGGGCCTTCGACGATGACTTTATCACCCGCATCAATCAGCGTTTTGCCGATTAAATCCAGCGCCTGTTGGCTGCCCGTGGTGACGATTAGCTGATCCGGCTGCACGTTATTGCAACCTTTTTGCGCCATGAGCGCCGCCAGTTGTTCACGCAGCGGATTGAATCCTTCGGTCATGCCGTATTGCAGTGTTGCACCGCTATCGTGCGTGAGCGCGGCGTTTACGGCTTCGCGGATACCGTCCACATCAAACAAGCTGGGGTCTGGGAAACCGCCCGCAAAACTAATAATGCCGGGTTTACCCAACAATTTGAATAATTCACGAATCGCCGAGGTTTCGACGTTATTGAGGCGGTCGGCAAAGGGGATG
>CALMCD010000182.1 GCA_937863075.1 uncultured Rhodoferax sp.
GAGCGCAGAACGGCATTGATGCGGGTTTGGTAACGTTTTCCGGTGTGGCGAAAGAAATCGAGAACGTCCTCATCAAGACGTAGCGAAACCAGCTTTTTGCCATGCGGGACATCAGCCGCTTTCACCCAAATCGCATCTGGTCGAAATGGGGCATCGCTTGTATCAATTTGATCGTCCGGTAACGTGGACAGCGCAGCCAACCGTGCCTTTTGTTCGTTGGTTAGTGGAGGTGGATTTGCGAGATCAAGCGTTAGCTTCACGATATTGCTTTTGTTCATGAGAGAGTGCCTTTCGTGCCGAAATAATGCGGATCGTTTCTTCGTGCCGGACGGTGTAAACCACGTATAGCACCGCTGCGTAAACCTGCCCGATGGTTGCCCAGCGGTCTTCCCCGTAGTCCTCACGCCCGTCGTATGTTTCAACGCGACCGCTATCGAGAAAGACCCGCGCAGCATCCTCAAAGGCGATGCCATGTTTACGCAGGTTCAGTGCAGCCTTATTGGTATCCCATTCAAGTTCCATTCACGCATTGTAGCTACAAACATAGATACATACCAAACTTATGTGAAGAACCATTCCCCCAACGAAAAAGCCCACCAAATAGCACTATTTGGCGGGCTTTGTTCTGGCGGAGAAGGTGGGATTCGAACCCACGGTAGGGTCGCCCCTACGCTTGATTTCGAGTCAAGTACATTCGACCACTCTGCCACTTCTCCTGAAACTCGAAGCGCGTATTCTAGCTGATGATTAGGGGTTCAACACCGCTAATCCTTGCATATAAGGACGCAGTGCTTCAGGAACGGTAACACTGCCATCGGCATTTTGGTAATTTTCCAACACCGCCACCAGCGTGCGACCCACCGCCAGCCCCGAACCGTTCAAGGTGTGTACCAATTCGTTTTTGCCCTGCGCATTTTTGTAACGCGCTTGCAGGCGGCGGGCTTGGAAGGCTTCGCAGTTGGAAACTGAGCTAATCTCGCGGAACGTGTTTTGCGCGGGTAGCCACACTTCCAAATCGAAAGTTTTGCTCGCACCAAAACCCATATCGCCCGTACACAGGCTCATCACGCGGTAGGGCAAACCCAGTTTTTGCAAGACGGCTTCGGCGTGTCCGACCATTGCTTCCAACGCCTCATAACTCTTTTCGGGGTGGACGATTTGCACCATCTCTACTTTATCAAACTGGTGCTGGCGAATCAGCCCGCGAATGTCGCGCCCACCGCTACCCGCCTCGGAACGGAAGCAGGGCGTATGCGCCGTGAGTTTGATGGGCAAATCGGCTTCGGGCATCACCACATCGCGCACAAAGTTGGTCAGCGGCACTTCGCTGGTCGGAATCAAATAGAGCGCGGTGTTATCCGGCTGCGCTTCGCCTTCTTGCCCGCCTTTTTTGGCGGCGAACAAATCGCCCTCGAATTTAGGCAGTTGCCCCGTACCTTTAAGCGATTCGCCATTCACGGCATAGGGAACGTAACATTCGGTGTAACCGTGTTCTTCGGTTTGCACATCGAGCATGAATTGGGCAAGGGCGCGGTGCAGTTTGGCGATTTTTCCTTTCATCACCGTGAAGCGCGAACCGGACAATTTCACGCCCATTTCAAAATCCAAACCCAGCGGAGAGCCAATATCGACGTGGTCTTTGATGTCAAAATTCATAGCAGCGGGCGTACCCCAGCGGCGCACTTCCACGTTGCCATGTTCATCCGTACCGACTGGCACGCTTTCGTGCGGCAGATTCGGCACAGCAAGCAACAGCGTTTGCAACTCGGCTTGAATTGCTTCCAAGCGCGTGGCGGAGGTTTCCAATTCGGTTTTGATCGCCGCGACCGAGGACATAGCCGCTTCCGCTTCGGCGTGCAAGCCTTTGCCTTTGAACATCCCGATTTGTTTGCTGATGCTATTGCGCTGGGCTTGCAATTCTTCGGTGCGCATTTGAATCGTTTTGCGCTCGGCTTCTAGTGCTTTGAACGCATCGACATTCAGAAAAACTTGGGGATTTTTGCGGGTTTGCAATCGCGCCACGACGGAATCGAGGTCTTTGCGCAGGAGGGTAATGTCTAGCAT
>CALMCD010000183.1 GCA_937863075.1 uncultured Rhodoferax sp.
TATTCAATGACTTTGGGTACAAGGAACAATCCATGTTCCACCGCAGGGGCGCTTTGCTGGTTGGCTTCGCGCTGATTGGGCTCAGACACCGCATCGTCACGCAGGCGCAACGCCATATCCGATAGCACGACAACCGGATGGGCCAGCGGCTCAATCCCTGTGGTATCGACTGCACGCATTTGTTCCACAATATCAAAAAAATGATTCAACTGGGAAAGCAGACGGGTGCTTTCCGCCGATTCCAGTTCCAAGCGTGCCAGATTAGCGATACGCGCAATATCGTTAGATGTCAAGGACATAAAGGTAATTCAATGGTAATTGGTTGCAGGAGACACAGTTTTGGAAGAATATCCAAAGACACAATCGGTTATTATCCAGCCTTTGGTGCAAGGCCTGTGAAGCGTGTTCCGCACCCGAGAGGATACTGAATGTTTGGATATTTTCGTCGGTACTTTTCCACCGACCTCGCTATTGACCTAGGCACTGCCAATACGCTGATTGTGGTTCGTGGGCAGGGCATTGTTTTGGATGAACCCTCGGTCGTGGCGATCCGCCATGAGGGTGGCCCACAAGGTAAAAAAACCATTCAAGCCGTTGGCAAAGAAGCCAAAGCCATGTTGGGCAAAGTCCCCGGCAACATCGAAGCTATCCGCCCCATGAAAGACGGCGTGATTGCCGACTTTACCGTGACCGAGCAAATGCTCAAGCAATTTATCAAGATGGTGCATCCGCGTGGGATTTTGCGTCCCAGCCCCCGCATTATCATTTGCGTTCCCTGCGGTTCGACCCAAGTCGAGCGCCGTGCGATTCGAGAATCCGCACTCGGTGCAGGGGCCAGCGACGTGTATTTGATTGAAGAACCGATGGCAGCCGCTCTCGGTGCGGGCTTGCCCGTGTCGGAAGCCAGTGGTTCGATGGTGGTGGACATCGGCGGCGGTACGACCGAAGTGGGCGTGATTTCGCTCGGCGGTACGGTCTATAAAGGCTCGGTGCGCGTGGGTGGTGACAAGTTTGATGAGGCCATCATCAACTAC
>CALMCD010000184.1 GCA_937863075.1 uncultured Rhodoferax sp.
ATTAACTCCCGATACAGTGCCATGTATTGGGAGGCGGCGGCATCCCACGAGAAGTTTTGCACCATGCCATTTTTCTGCATCTGTTGCCACTGCAAAGGATTGGTGGTGTAGGTGATAAGGGTGCGATCCAAGGCCTCGCGCAGGGCGTGGGGCGTGGCGTTTTGAAAAACAAAGCCCGTCATGCCATCTTTGACCGTATCCGCCAATCCACCCACCTGCCGCACGATGGGAATCGTGCCATAGCGCAGGGCATAAAGCTGGGTGAGTCCACATGGCTCGAACCGCGAAGGAACCACAATCGCATCCGCCCCCGCCATCATGCGGTGTGCCAAGGGTTCATCGTATTGCAGACGTACCGCAATACGCTGCGGATATTCGTTCGCCAAGGCTACGAACTGCGCTTCTAAATGGGCATCGCCATTGCCTTGAATCGCCAGTTGCACCGATCCGTGGTGGTGCAGCAAATCGGGCAATGCCGCGAGGAGTAAATCCAAACCCTTTTGCGGAGTCAAACGGCTCACTACCGAGAGCAGCGGAGCCCACGGGTTGGGTTCCAGCCCCAGCTCTTTTTGCAGTGCGGCTTTGCATTGCGCTTTACCGTCTAACTTTTCCAGCGCATACGGTGCGGCGATGAGCGGGTCGTTGGCGGGATTCCAGATACGCCCATCCACCCCGTTCAAAATACCGCTCACGGCTTTGCCCCGTGCGCGAATCACGCCGTCTAAACCGCACCCAAATTCGGGGGTAGCGATTTCTTGGGCATAGTTCGGGCTGACGGTGGTCACGCGCTGGGAAAATTTCAAACCCGCTTTCATGAATGAAAAACGCCCGTAGAATTCCATGCCCCGTTCGCGGATAAAGCAGTTCGATAAACCCAGTAAATGAAAATCGGATAAATCAAACAAGCCTTGGTACGCGAGGTTATGCACCGTGAAAACCGTTCTCACGCCATGCACTGCGCACCCTGCATGGTGTGCCAAGTACGCGCAGGCAAGTGCGGCGTGCCAATCGTGGGCATGGAGAATGTGGGCTGACCAATCGGCATCCAGCTCACCACTCGCTAAATGCGCAGCCACCCAACCCAGCAGGGCGAAGCGTTGCAGGTTATCCGGCCACTCCTGCCCATTCTTGCTGTGGTAAGGGTTACCGGCACGGCGGTACAAAAAGGGGGCATCCACCACATAACAGGGGACTTGGGTATCTGGCATCACACCCAAACGCAGGGTGATACGCGCTGCGCCAAACAGCGGCCCGATTTCGCAGACCACACGTTGTTCTTGCACGCCTTCCAAAATGGCAGGATACCCCGGAACGACCAAACGCACATCCGCACCCGCTTCGCGCAATGCAGGGGGGAGGGCGGCGATTACATCCGCCAGACCACCTGTTTTAACCAGTGGAAAAACCTCAGAGGCGGCAAAAAGGACGTTGATTTGTCCATTCATTTTTCCCATCATTCTGGTAACTTTCGCATCATCGCAGCCGTCACCAGCGTGATGCCTGAGGCACTGCGATGGAAGCGTTGGGCATCCAACTCGGCATCCTCACCAATCACCATATTGTCTGGAATGACCACACCCCTATCCGCCACCACACGCCGCAGCCGCGCCCCACGTCCTACTTCTACATCGGGTAACAGCACCGATTCATGCACCGTGGCATAGGAATGCACCCGCACGCTGGAGAACAACACCGATTTTTCGATATACCCCGACATAATGCAGCCACCCGACACCAGCGATTCAATCGCACGCCCTTGGCGATCACCCGCGTTATGCACGAATTTGGCGGGGGGGAGTTGGTCTTGGTACGTCATGATCGGCCATTTGCGGTCGTACAGATTCAGCACAGGGTCGGTATGCGTTAAATCCATATTGGCATCCCAATAGGTATCAATGGTTCCGACATCGCGCCAGTAAGGTTCTTCGTGACCTTGTTTCTCGCGGTTGCCACTGCGCACGCTGCTTAATGCGAAGGGATGCGCCGTGACCTCGCCATTGCGCACCGCGTGGGGGATGATGTCCTTGCCAAAATCGTGGCTGGAATGCGGGTCTTCCATATCGCGCTGCAACTGGCGGTAAAGGTATTCGGCATCAAAAATATAAATGCCCATGCTCGCCAATGATTTATCGGGGTTGCCGGGCATGGCGGGCGGATTGGTGGGTTTTTCCACAAAATCCACCACCTTGCGGTTTTCATCGACTGCCATCACGCCAAAGGCATGGGCTTCATCGCGCGGGACGGTAATGCACGCGACCGTGCAAGGGCGGCCTTGTTCTACGTGATCCGCGAGCATCAGGGCGTAATTCATTTTGTAGATGTGGTCACCTGCCAGCACGATGATGTATTTGGCACGGTAACCCTCCAAAATATCTTGGTTTTGGTAGACGGCATCGGCAGTGCCTTGGTACCAGTTTTCGTTATCGTTACGCTGCTGGGCGGGGAGCAAATCGACAAATTCGTTCATCTCCGATTTCATAAACGCCCAACCGCGCTGCAAGTGGCGCAACAGGCTGTGCGATTTGTATTGTGTAATCACCCCAATGCGGCGAATGCCCGAATTGAGGCAGTTGGACAACGCAAAATCAATAATCCGAAACTTACCACCAAAATACACGGCGGGTTTGGCACGGCGGTCGGTCAAGTTCATCAGGCGACTACCGCGCCCCCCCGCCAGCACCAGCGCCACGGCTTGCTTGGGCAGGGAAAAATTACGTTCTTGGTCAGATAGGTCAGATAGCGTCATAGAGTCTCCGGCTAGAAAATTGCTTCATTGTTTAGTTGCTCCACTGCATGAATGTTAAACCCGCCG
>CALMCD010000185.1 GCA_937863075.1 uncultured Rhodoferax sp.
GAACTGCACCGTGTGAACCACGCTGCGAGAACCAACGGGGGGATTGTATCGGGTGAAGTCAGATTCTGAAGCGGGTATATTGTGGGTCTTTTGATTATTCAACCATAAGTTGTGAAGGAGATCGATTTGACAGAATTGACCATTGCGTCACTGTGCGATGAGGCACGGAAATTTTCAGTTGCAGAAAGTAAACATGCAGATGCAACGCTGTTTGGTGTAACCGATGGCAAAGCGATAGGAACTTATTTGGAACACAAATTTCGTGTATATCTTTCCGAGCGTTTTACATTTACACTAGGAAATTCAGCCAATGGTATAGATTTCCCCAGTCTTGGTGTGGATATGAAGGTAACGAGCATCAAACAACCACAATCATCATGCCCATTTAAGTCAGCACGGCAAAAAATTTATGGGCTGGGCTATGGTTTAATTGTTTTTGTTTATGATAAATTGGATGATCCTGTCAAAAAAACAGGAACATTACGAATTATAAATACGGTTTTTGTAGAAAGTCACAGTACGGGTGATTTTCAAATGACAAAAGGACTACGTAGCATCATTGAGAGTGAAGGAAATTTTGACGATATTATGGCATTTATGCTTGAGAAAAATTTACCCGTGGATGAAATTGAATTAAATAATCTGGCAAAAGAAATAATTAAGAATCCTCCAAAGCAAGGTTATTTAACCATTTCCAATGCGTTGCAATGGCGATTACAGTATGCTCGAGTAATTGAAAGAGCGGGATTAGAGGTTGGCGTACAGTCTATTTATAGAGAATAATGAATAATAATCAACAAAAAAAACGAATTGAATTCGGTGATTTTCAAACTCCAGATAGTTTGGCATTGGATATATGCAAACGACTTTTTGATTTTGGAATTCAACCGGATATTGTGATTGAACCTACCTGTGGTAAAGGTGCATTTGTTGCGGCGGCTGATAAAATTTTTCCAAGCGTTCAAAAAATTATGGGTTTTGAAATAAATAATTCTTACCTTGATATGCTTCGGAGGCGTTTACCAGCTTCGTTAAATTCTTCTCGGATAGAGCTTGAGGAGGTTGACTTTTTTAATTTTGAATGGGGTAAAAAAATTTCTACCTTGAATGGCTCAGTTTTAGTGCTTGGGAATTTTCCTTGGGTAACTAATTCAGCACAGGGTGTAATTGGCGGGAATAATCTTCCAAAAAAATCTAATTTCTTGAATCAAAGGGGTTTTGATGCCATTAGTGGAAAATCCAATTTTGATATTTCTGAATGGATGCTTTTAGAAGTTTTTCATTGGTTTAAAAATCGTGTAGGCGATATAGCTATGTTGGTAAAAACATCGGTAGCACGAAAGGTATTAGCACAAGCAAAAAAACAAAATTTAGCAATATGGAATTCTTTTTTGGTTGCAATTGATGCAAAGCAGCATTTTGGCGCATCAGTGGATGCTTGCTTGCTTGTGATTAGATTCACTAATGAATCGGAAAAAATAAACTATGACTATACTATATTCAAAAACATCGATTGCTTTCAAGGGCAACGTGTTGGGCATCGAATGGGATTAACAATAGGGAATATAGATTCTTTTACAAAACATAGTTCCCTCGTAGGCAAAAGCCCTCAAAAATGGCGTTCAGGTATTAAGCACGATGCAGCAGCCATCATGGAGTTTACGCGGACGGAGCGAGGTTTAGAGAATGGACTTAAAGAAGTTGTATTAATGGAAGATAAATATCTATTCCCATTGCTAAAAGGCTCAGATGTTGGTAGCGAAAAGGAATGGCGAAAAAAATATGTGCTTGTTACTCAAAAATTTGTTGGTGAATCCACTGATTTAATAAGAGAATCTGCTCCTTTAACATGGAATTACTTATTACAATACAGAGATTATTTATCCTCCCGAGGTAGTATTATTTATGAAAAACAACCTCAGTTTTCCATATTTGGAGTTGGTGATTATGCTTTTCGCCCTTGGCGTATTGCTATTTGCGCTCTTTATAAAAAATTACATTTTCGGTTGGTAGAACCAATTGATGGAAAGCCTGTTATGTTTGATGATACAGTGTATTATTTATCATTTGACACTAAAGTCGAGGCTGCCCATGTTTTGTGCAAATTAAATTCACAGCAAGCGATAGATTTTTTATCCTCATTGATATTTTGGGATGAAAAGCGTCCTATCAAAACTAGCATACTTAATATGTTAGATTGGAGTCGCTTAAATACTATCAATTTGGCTGTTGCAAAAAATGTTATTCAACCAATCGAATTTCCTCATTCACTTTTCCCACTAGATATTCAAGGAATTAAACCGCATATCTCGAAAACGGAATTATTAAATTGTATTCACGAGAGCCGTAAAGCATAATCCCCCCATGTCCACATCCAACACCAAAACCCTTTTTGGCTTTCATGCCTTGGGCGTGCGCTTGAAAACAGCGCCGCAATCTATCCTCGAAC
>CALMCD010000186.1 GCA_937863075.1 uncultured Rhodoferax sp.
AGCTTCACTATTTTTTAGCTTATTTTGAGTATCAATTAGCTCTGATTCTTTTTCTCTTAAATTGGTTTTTAAGCTCTGTATCATTAAATACAAAACTACCATTAAAATAATGCTAACAAAAGCAATTCCAGTATCCATAATTACACCATTTTTTATACTAATTCATTCATGTGCCTTCGATTGCTACTTGAAGGTGCAATCAAGCCAATCACCATCATCAATCGATGACGACCAAGCAGCTACTATACCCCTGACAACACACTGACTTACAAATTTTCCCAGTCTCCATTCCCATACATTGTTATACCTTCCTACCGATTTCTAGTGCATCCGATAAAATGAACTGCTTGCTGAAAGGAGCAGTCCTATTTTCTCGCGTTTTCGTTCTCTCCCATCGTTCTCGTTGGAAGTCACGCTGCTGATCAGTGTGTTTGTCGTTGCCGCTTGCGGTCTGGTTTACGAGCTGGCTGCGGGGGCATTGGCTTCGTATTTATTGGGCGATTCGATTCTCCAGTTTTCGACCATCATCGGCGCGTATTTGTTTGCAATGGGCATTGGCTCGTGGCTGTCGCGGTTTTTTGATCGGCAATTAACGGCGCATTTTTTGCGGATTGAATTGCTGGTCGCGCTGGTGGGTGGTTTCATGCCCGCGCTCTTGTTTTTGGCGAATGCCTACGCCCCTGCTTCCTTCCGCATCTTGCTCTATGGAATGGTGCTGGTGGTGGGAACGCTGGTGGGCTTGGAAATTCCGCTGGTGATGCGGATTTTGAAACGGGAAGTCACCCTCAAAAATCTGGTTTCGCAGGTATTGACGTTCGATTATTTGGGCGCACTCGCGGTATCGGTCGCTTTTCCGCTGGTGCTGGTTCCGCAGTTGGGATTGGTGCGCACGGGTTTATTCTTTGGGATTTTGAACGCAGCCGTTGCGGTATGGGCGCTGTGGATTTTTCGGCATGAGTTGCGCCGATTCACCGCCCACGCCATCGCCTGCGGTGCAACCCTTACCGCGCTGCTGACGGGTTTTGTGCTGGCTGACCGTATCACCACCTTGGCAGAAGATAAGCTCTACCACGATCGGGTGGTGCTGGCGGAAACATCGCCCTACCAACGCATGGTGGTGACGGCGGGTAAAACGGGTTATAAATTATTCCTGAATGGAAATTTACAATTCGCCGAACGGGACGAATACCGTTACCACGAAGCCTTGGTACACCCTGCTTTGTCGGCATACGGTGCTCCCCGTAAAGTGGCGGTGCTGGGTGGGGGCGATGGCATGGCGGTGCG
>CALMCD010000187.1 GCA_937863075.1 uncultured Rhodoferax sp.
TCACTGCCGTAGCGCGTGAAAAGCCGTAATTGACCCTTGGTATCGTACACATAATTGCCCGCTGAGTGGTCTATCGTGTAGCTCGTGGGCGTTTTGCCTTCGACCTTTTTGTAGTAAATTTTGAACGCTTTGGCGACTTCTGCCAGCTTTTCTTTGTTGGTGTGCAACGCTAAAAAGGTGGGGTCGAAACTGCCCATGTATTCTTTTAACATGGCGGGCGTATCGCGTTCGGGATCAACGGATACAAACAACACCTGCACCCGCTCGCCATCCGCGCCCAGATTTTTTTTGATTTGCGCCAATTCACCCATCGAGGTCGGGCACACATCTGGGCATTGCGTGTAACCAAAAAATAGCACGATCACTTTGCCTGAAAAATCGGTCAGACGGCGCGTTTTTCCGTGGTGGTCGGTTAGCTCAAAATCCTTGGCATACGTTGCGCCGGTGATGTTGACGGATGCAAATTCAGGCGCACGATTGGCCTCATCAGAACATGCAACAAAAAGCCCGCTAGCGCACGCCAGCATTGCATAGGCAGCTATCTTTTTAATAGTATTATTCATGATTTATCTATAATTGTTTATCGGTTTCTTTGCAGTGCGGCACGCATATCGTCCAAACTAATGCGACTTTCATCGCTGACTTTCATGCGTTGCACACCGCGCACGGCGTGACCGTAAATGATTTCAAAGTTCAATGTGAACACACCATCGGCATTTTTGGTTTGATGCAAAGCAGCCAGCAAATCCCGATGCCAACCGCGCCCGCGCAAACCCGCAAAGCGTTGGGGGTACAGATTACGCCCCAGCTCGCGCAGTTCGACCAGCAGGCGTTCCGGCGTTTGAAAGGTGAGGGTGATGCGTTCCATATCCATCACGGGGTCGGAAAATCCGCCTTGCACCAGCATATCGCCCCAATCGTGCATGTCGATGAACGATTGTGTAGGTGATGGCCAGCCAAGGCCTTGGTAAATTTTGCGCAGACTCAACAGCGTGTTGGGGCCAAGGCCAGAGAACATCAAAAAACCGTCGGGACGCAGCCGTTGCAGCCATTTTCCGATCAAGGCTTGCGGGTCGGATTCGCCGTGCAGCACCATGTTGGCCCAGAGCATATCGGTGGGCGAGATGGGGGCATCCAGCTCGGCAAAATGCTGTTTGGGGCGCAACAAACCCTTCCACCACGGCAATGCCATGTGCGACTGTGCCGCGCGTGTTTGGGCGGGGCTAGGGTGCAGAATGTGGCATTCCGCTTTGGGGTAGCGTTGCGCGAGCGCGGCATGAATCTGCATACCACCGTGCAGCGGATTCCAGTGTATCCATTGGGCGGGTTGTAGCTTAATTAACGCCAGCCGTTCTTCCATCCGCCGCGCGACTTCTTCATGAAGCCACGGAGATTGCGGAGGCACGCGCGAAGCCCAGTGTTGGGCGGCAATAGGGTCGATAGGAGCAAGCATAGACCCGAGTATATTGACACCATGTTTCACCGTTTTTTACCCAGCCAATGCGCCGTATGCCATACGTGGCCTGCGCAGCCCGTGTGCGTGGCGTGTCGGGATGCGTTTACGCCCACCTGCGCACGTTGCCCGACCTGTGCGTTAATTGTCCAAGAAGCAATATGCGGGGTTTGCAGCATCGAGCCACCGCCTTGGGACGCGGCTTTTTGTGCCGTTTCCTATGCGTACCCGTGGGTTGAATTGATGGCCGATTTCAAATTCCATCAGCATCCCGCATGGGCAGGGTATTTTGCCGATAGGCTGCAATCCAATCCTACCGTGCAGGCCACGCTGGATGCCGCTGATTGGTTGATCCCGATGCCGCTTTCACCGCAACGCCTGCAAGAGCGAGGCTATAACCAAGCCTTGCTACTCGCACGCGCTTTGCATCGCCGTAAAACGCAAGCCGGTATTTTGCTGCGCGTAGGCGATGCAGCCTTACAACACACGCTTTCGCGCACCGAGCGTTGGCAGAATCTACAAAACGCTTTTATCGTGCATCCAGCGCATCGCCACAGCGTAGCCCACAAGCGCGTGGTGCTGGTGGACGATGTGATGACGACGGGTGCATCCCTCCACGCCGCCGCCCATGCCTTACGCCGCGCAGGGGTGGGAGCGATGAGCGTGATGGTGATAGCGCGAACTGAATAAAATTATTACACCATGCAAGAAGAAGATACCCCAAACACCTTCGCCCAATTTCCGCCTGCGATGCAACAAGCCTTTATCTCTTTGATGCAGGCACAAGCACGTAGTGATGAACGGTTAGACCGTTTCGACGAGCGGTTAGACCGTTTAGCCGCGCAAACCAATGCGGCAATAGATCGTTTAACCGAGCGCGTTAATGAAACGACCGCTGCGGTCGAACGTCTCAGCCGAGAGGGTGAACGTATCAGCCGTGACATCGAAAAAGGTCACAAAGAAATGATGAAACTTCACCAAGATATTGATAAAGTCCACAAAGCCCAAGGGCGTGCTGAAAATAATCGCGGTGCAGAAGTAGAAGAGTTTTTCTACAATACCCTGATGCACGAACCCGTCATCGGTCACATGCAATTTGATAAAGTGTTATCGAATCACATGATAGGCAAAAAAGGAAAAGAAACGGAATTGGATTTGGTGCTTATTAACGGCAATAGTTTGGCGGTGGTGGAAGTGAAATCCAAATTTCATCCCAGCGATTTGGATCAACTGCAAAAGCATATTGATTTTTTGCGTGACCATAGCCCTGAATTCAAAAATTACCAGTTTTATGGGGGTATTGCAGGGTTTAGCATTCCCAAAGATGTAACCCACGCCGCACATGAGCAGGGTTATTTTGTATTAAAACGGCGTGGCAAGGTGATTAGCATCAATACCAATGGCATGACTGCGCAATAATACGCTCCCTCATACCATTACCATTTATGTTTCATATCGTCCTTGTTGAACCTGAAATCCCGCCCAATACGGGTAATATCATCCGGTTGGCGGCTAATACAGGCTGCACGCTGCATTTGGTTGAGCCGCTGGGCTTTTCGATGGAAGATCGCTATATGCGCCGCGCGGGGCTGGATTACCACGAATACACCCGCGTGCTGCGCCATGCCAGTTGGAATGCGTTTTTGGAATCCGAAAAACCATCGCCCGAACGCCTCTTTGCCTTGACCACCAAGGGAACGGGTAAGGTCTTTGAAACGGCTTTTCAAGCAGGCGATTGGCTGGTGTTTGGCGCAGAAACACGCGGGTTAAGCGAGGCGGTGCGCAGCCATTTCGCGCCCCCGCAGTGCCTGAAGCTGCCCATGATGGCGGGGCAGCGTAGCTTGAATTTGTCGAATGCCGTTGCCATCACGGTGTTTGAAGCGTGGCGGCAAAACGGTTTTTACATGGGTGGCGGTGGCTGCACACCGGGTGGAGGGGGATAGTATCCGCCCGATGAAGGCGCAGGGGGGGTTGGCTGCGGTGGTGTCACCACGACGGTGGGCGTAGCCGGAACACGGCGCACTGCGGCCGCCGCAGCAGCAGCAGAGGCCGGAGAGTTTTGCATCGTACTCATGCACTGCTGGTAGGCAATATCGTAACGGCGTTGGGCGCTGTAGCTTTCTGAAGCACCCGTTCCAGCTCCTGCCATCGTCCCCATCATCAAGCCCGTTACTGCACCCGAACCCGCACCATGACGACCGCCCAGTGCCGCACCGATGGCCGCTCCAAACACGGTTCCGACAATCGCCGAACCCGTCACCGTATCCGCTGGTGAATGGCTGCCCAGCGATTGGCTGGCATAGTTACGACAATACTGATCTTCTTGTTGAAACACTTCCAACGATTTACCCGGTGCGGGCATCACCGCCACATGCGGCCCGCGCGGAGCCGATACGCAAGCGGTCAAACTCACCGCACACGCCAGAGTGATCAAGGTTTGAAATCGCATCCATTTCATCGCATTACTCCGGTTGGGGGAACGGGTGAAACAGCCCGCCAGCCACTGGTACAAGTTTGCACATAGGGATAGTACATATGCGACGCATCGCAGTAATACCAAAGATTGTTCGCGGGTTGTTGCACATTAGGGGGTGAGTTCGATGTCTGCGGGTAAGTTGGAGGGTAATACTGAGGGTATTGCTGCTGTGGTTGCGACTGTTGCATCTGGGGAATTGGCTGCACCGGTTGCTCAATGATGATGGTTTCTTGGTAGACGGGGTAGGCATTACTGCGCTGGGTATACGGATACCAAGCACCATTCACCACCCACCACCAGCCAATGCGACCCAAATGAGCGCCATGATGCCAAGAGCCACTGCGCCATTGCCGCTCGGAATGGCGACCATAATGCCCATGTCCTTGGCTATGCCCGCGATCGTAGCCACCACGGTCGGCCAGCGCGGGGAGTGGAGCCATCGCCATCACCGAGGCCGCCGCCAGCAAAAGACCCCATACGGTTTTTTTCATGGGTTTTTCTTTCAAAATAAATTGGTATCCCCTATAACGATCAGGATACCGATTTGGCTGACTCGGTTACATCGGCAATGGGTGCTCCGGTTAATTCCAAGAGATGCTGGGGGGTTAGCGGGAACATGCTATTGGGGTGTCCCGCTGCCGCCCAGATTTGTTCAAAGCGAAATAATTCGCGGTCAATCAGCGTCACGGGGGTCGTGCGATGCCCTACGGGAGACACGCCACCAATCGAAAATCCGGTCGTGGTTTTGACGAAATCGGCATCAGCACGCCCCAGTTTTTGCCCCTCGGTACAGACCAGTGCCGCGACTTTTTTCTCATCCACCCGCTTATCGCC
>CALMCD010000188.1 GCA_937863075.1 uncultured Rhodoferax sp.
TCTCCCTTTTTCGACTCTCTCGAAACCCGTCCAGCCGCAAAACGCGAAGCGGCGCTGTTGGCGGCGTTGCCTGCACAGGTTGCCCATGCACAAACGCATAGTGCGGCCTTTGCGCAGATTTTGCGGGGCGTTGACCCTACGACCATCACCACCCGTGCGGCCTTGGCACAGTTGCCCGTGACCCGTAAGAATGAATTGCAAGCGATGCAAGAATCGGCACGCCAAAGTGGTTCGGCGGCGGATGTGTTCGGTGGTTTTAACGCGGTAGGCTTTGGCGCAGCGATGCCCCGTGTGTTCGCCAGCCCGGGGCCGATTTACGAACCAGAAGGCACAGCCCGCGATTATTGGCGTATGGCACGTTCGATTTACGCAGCGGGTTTTCGCGCGGGGGAGTTGGTTCACAACTGCTTTAGTTACCACTTCACGCCCGCTGGTTCGATGATGGAAACGGGTTCGCACGCCATTGGCTGCACCGTGTTTGCAGGCGGTACGGGGCAAACCGAACAGCAAGTTCATGCGATGCGTGATTTGCAGCCCGCTGGTTATATTGGCACGCCCAGCTTTTTGAAAATCATTTTGGAACGTGCGGCTGAAATGGGCATCACTTTGCCCAGCGTGCAAAAAGCACTGGTAAGCGGCGAGGCATTCCCACCCAGTCTGCGTGATTGGTTCTTGGCGCGTGGCGTGGCGGCTTACCAATGTTATGCGACGGCCGATGTCGGCTTGATTGCCTACGAAACCTCGGCACGCGAAGGCCTTGTGGTGGATGAAGGCGTGATTTTAGAAATCGTCCGCCCGGGTACGGGTGATCCGGTTGCCGATGGTGAAGTGGGCGAAGTGGTGGTGACGATTTTGAACAGCACCTATCCGCTGATTCGCTTTGGTACAGGCGATTTGTCCACCATCTTGGCGGGTAATTGCCCGACCGGACGCACCAATCAACGCATCAAAGGCTGGATGGGTCGCGCTGACCAAACCACCAAGGTGCGCGGTATGTTTGTTCATGCCAAACAGGTGGATGCGATTGCGAAACGCTTCCCCGAAGTATGCCGCGCCCGCTTGGTGGTGACGGGTGAAATGGCGAATGACCAAATGACCCTGCGCGTCGAAATAGACGGCGGTTTGGAAAATGCACCCGAAGGCCTCGCACAGCGCATCAGCGAAGCGGTGCGAGATGTCACCAAACTCCGCAGCCAAGTGGAATTGATCCCAGTGGGTAGCTTGCCTAATGACGGCAAGGTGATTGAAGACGCACGCAGCTACCAATAAACCACAATAAACCAATAAGACGGATTATTGTGAGGACGGTGCTTGTTGGGCTTGTTGCTGGCGTTCCAATTGGTCGGCTTCATGCTCATCGCGCACCGTTTTAGCGACCATGAAGGTGGTGTTGACCAAAAACAGCCAGCTCACCACCATATAGGCTTTTTGCCAGCCTTCGATATTCATGCGCCACAAACCCCATGCGGTGAGCGAAAAGGCCGCAATAAAAGCAATCCATACCGCCATCACCCACGAGCTGGTATCCACCTGCCGCTTGCGGTTATCGCGCAGGGTTTTTGCCACTGCAAACGAAGAAAATAAACAGAAGAACAGACCAATCGCAAAGAACGCGCGGTCTAATTCTTGTCCGGGCATCCAGATAATGCCGTAGCCTGCCGCGCCAATCGACGTGAGAAACGAAATCCAAACTTGGGTACGCCAGCTTCCGGTATCACGCTGTATGACATAGTGGGTTGCCATGATGAAGACTCCTTTAGGGGCTAATGAAGGCCAATTGCGATCACGATTGTAGAATGAAATACCACCCTCAATCGCTTACTAGCCTTGTAAGTATAGCTATTTTTATAATAGCAAATGTATCGGTTCATGCGCCCCCGAATCGCCCTGCAATTCCCCTGTGCTATAGTTGAAATTCATCGCCATTTTCTCTATGGTTGCAACTTTTATTGGTCGGTCGTTGGTCTTATGTTCAAATTTTCCCGCCGAGTTGAATCGTCTCAGTCAGCCCATTGGTTGGCTGGTGTTTTCATTTTTTCGAGCTTGACTACCAGTCAGTTGAAAATTGTGGAAGACTTCATGCACGACCGCACCTATCTTTCCGGCGAAGTGGTTTTTGATGCGGGCGAAGAAGGGCAGGCGTTGTACATCATTGTGTCGGGCAAGGTGCTGATTTGTCACCCCGGGCAATTCGACCAACCGATTGCCGTGCTGGGCCCCGGTCACTTCTTTGGGGAACTGGCGTTATTGGATAAATCGCCGCGTTCAGCGCAGGCACGGGTTTCTGAAAATGCCGAAATTTGTGTGCTGTTTCGTGGCGATTTCGAGCGGCTCATGGAATCCCATGTCCACATTGCCTCACGTATTGCGATGCAGCTGGCACGCCATATGGGGCAGCGTTTGCGCCGCATGGTTGCGGGTACGTCGCAATGAACCCGCCAGTTCGAGAATATCGGTCGGGCCCCATTGTGTGGGCTGGGATTATTGCCAGCACTTGCTTGGTTCTTTTTCTGTTCCAGAAAATTCTCTGGCTGATTGTCCCCTTTATCCTCGCACTGATTATTTACTACGTACTCCTGCCTTTGAAATCGCGTTTGGTGTTGGGGGGAATGTCGCATGACACCTCCGCCAATATCGTCGCGGGCAGTGCGTTTACGTGGATGCTGTTGGTTTTGATGCTGGCACTGCCGCAACTGGCGGTGAAAACGGTATCGTGGCATGAATCGACCGTGCGCTATTTGGAAGGGGGGTTGAATCTTTTAACCACCACCTTGCACCAGTTGGAAAAACAAATCAGCATACTGGCACAAGCCCGACTCACCGATGAAGTCACCCGCCGGATTACCGAACATTCCGGTCGATTCGCCCAAGAATACCTCCCTGAATTGGCACTTGGCGTGGGGGCGTGGGCGCCCTCTTTGCTGCTGGCTCCGTTCTTGGCCTTTTTTATGCTGCGGGATGGCTGGCGTTTTAAGAAATTCTTGGGTCGCGCCGTTCCCAACGCTTTTTTTGAACGCACCCTGTATTTGCTCGACCAAGTGGATAAAACCGCACGCGCTTATTTTCTGGGGCTGATTGAATTAACGGTGTTGGATACCCTGTGTCTGGCGGTGGGGCTGTGGAGCTTGGGGGTTTCGGGGGCATTTTTCTTGGCGTTGATAACGGCTATTCTGGCGTGGATTCCGTTCATCGGCCCGATACTGGGGTGCTTGCTGGTGGTGTTGATCACGGCCACGGATTTTCCAAACGACCCCAGCATGGCCTATAGCGCGATGGTGTTGTGTCTGGTGGTACGCCTGCTAGACGATTTTGTTTTTATGCCCATGACGATTGGGAAAAGCCTCAAAATGCACCCTTTACTCACTGTGCTGATGATTTTTGTGGGCGGTTCGGTTGCGGGTGTCCCCGGTTTGATGATGGTGTTGCCCGTCTTGGGCATCATCATGGTGCTGGGTGAAACCGTGGGCATGGTGGTGACCGACCCCCGATTGCGCGCACGGCACACCTATGCCCGCACCCTTCGTCACAACGCAGTGACAACCGATTTGAAAATTTAAAACATGGCAACCGAAATCGAACGCAAATTTCTGGTTCACGGCACTGCATGGCGCAGCGCAGCCGATGCGGGGACACGCATTTGGCAAGGCTATTTGAATCGGGATAAGCACCGTACCGTGCGGGTGCGGGTGGCAGGGGAAAAAGCCTTTCTCACCATTAAAGGCCTGACCCAAGGGGCGACACGCGCTGAGTTTGAATACGAAATCCCCCTTTCCGATGCCACGGCACTGCGTGCTTTGTGCGATGGCCCTGTGATCGACAAAATCCGCTACCGCATTCCCTGCACACCCCATTTGGTGTGGGAGGTGGATGAATTCTTCGGGGATAACCAAGGTTTGGTGGTGGCCGAGATCGAATTGGAATCCGAGAACCAGCCCTTTACCCTCCCCGATTGGCTGGGCGCGGAAGTCACCACCGATGCGCGGTACTACAACGCTAATTTAGCCGCAGTACCGTATCGATCTTGGTAATTGACTTGGTAATTGACGATCTTTAATGCAAATGTCGGGGTTTACGTCCATTGCTACCGTGTCCGTAACCGTTGCCAAAGCTGCGCGGCATACGACCGATTTCAAGGGAGTTATTGAGCGAATCCAGCCGCTGGGCAAAAAGTTCATCGACTGCTGCAATCACGCCGACTAACTCGGAACCATCGAAGTGGCGCTCCATCAAATTCACCACATCCTGCACCAATAAATTGCGCTGTACCTGCATGATGGCGGCGGGTGTGGGGCCGACGAAAAGCATCACAAAATCATCGCGCGATTCGGCTTCGGGGTTTTCTTCATCATCCTCATCAAACTCGGCATCGTAAAAAGTGACTTCAATGACCGCACCTTCGTGGGCGATTTCATTGAGGTTCATGCACAAATCGTCCAGCGACTGGCGAAAATCATCATCCCCCGAAACCGTCCAGCACATTTGCAGCAAATGCTCACGCGGCAGAAAATTGATTCCGGGTTCATCTTCAAACGCGCTCACCGAGCCTTGCGCCAACGAGCGCGCTCCCGCATACTTCCAAAGGGGTTTGAGTACCTCAGAAAGTTGTTCCATGCCCACATCGGGGCGCAGCGAAACCTGTCCATGTACATGAATATGAAAAGGGGTGTGGTATGACATAGTGGACATCTCCTGAAAAACTCTCATTCATTGTAAGTAGGGCGATAGACACATTCCCCCCGTATGATTACGTATTTTTTAACCTATCATCAAAAACTATGAACCATCGAAAAATTTTGGTCGCACAAGGTGGCGGCCCCACAGCAGTTATCAACCAATCTATGGTCGGCGTGACGTTGGAAGCCCGTCGTTTTCGTGAGGTAGAACATGTGTACGGTGCAATGCACGGTGTGCGCGGTATCTTGAACGAAGATTTTGTGCATCTAACCCAAGAAACCAGCCACAATCTGGAGCAGGTTGCCAATACCCCCTCCAGCGCCTTGGGTTCGACCCGTGATAAACCCGATGCCAAGTATTGCCACGAAATTTTCAAGGTGCTACGCGCCCACGAAATCGGTCAGTTTTACTACATCGGTGGTAACGATTCGTCCGATACCGTTCGCATTGTGAGCGAAGAAGCCCGCAAAGCCAACTACGATTTGCGCTGCATCCACATCCCTAAAACGATCGATAACGATCTGGTTGGCAACGACCACACCCCCGGCTTTCCTTCGGCTGCCCGTTTTGTCGCACAAGCCTTTGCGGGTGCGAATCTGGATAACGCTGCTTTGCCCGGTGTTTATATTGCCGTGGTGATGGGTCGCCATGCCGGATTTTTGACCGCTGCATCGGCTTTGGGTAAAAAGTTCTTCGACGACGGCCCGCATTTGATTTATTTGCCCGAACGCACGTTTGTGTTGGAAAAATTCCTCGCCGATGTGAAAGCCACTTACGAACGCTTGGGCCGTTGCGTGGTCGCCGTATCCGAAGGCATTCATGACGAATCCGGTGTTTCCATCGCCGCCCAGTTGGCTACCAATCTGGAACACGATGCCCACGGCAACGTGCAACTCTCCGGTAGCGGCGCGTTGGCGGATTTGTTGTGCGAAGAAATCAAATCCAAGCTCGGCATCAAGCGCGTGCGTGGTGATACGCTGGGTTACTTGCAACGCTCGTTCATTGGTTGCGTGTCCGATGTCGATCAACGCGAAGCCCGTGAAGTGGGTGAAAAAGCCGTTCAGTTTGCGATGTGGGGTGACCGTGATGGATCGGTTGCTATCAAGCGCACGGGCTTTTACTCGGTGGAATACGAATTGCAAGCATTGGAAGCCGTTGCGGGCAAAACCCGTGTGATGGAGGATGAATTCATTACCCCTTGCGGGACGGGTGTCACCGATGCCTTCCGTATGTACCTGCGCCCCTTGTTGGGTTCGGGAATGCCCGATGCGTTCCGTTTGCGCACCAACCCTGTTGCCAAAGTGCTGAATCGAACCGTCTAATACGGTTTCATTCAGTCAATCCGGTATGTCACATTCACAACTCGATTTTTTTGCGCAAGAAGACCCTGCTGCACAGGCGTTGACGCAACCCAAACGGCGTACCAGCACGGTGCGTCGGCGCGTGGTCGACCCGCTGGCGGTGGCTGCTGCCGCTGAGCCAGTGGTCGCACCAGAGGCCGTTCCTGCGGTTGCGGCTGTGGCTGCGGTTGCAGCTACTCCGGCGACTGTTTCGACTACCGCCCTGTCGCGTAGCGAGGCGTTGGAGACGATGGCGCTGCAACTGGAAGCCGATATTGATTACCGCGTGTTGCGCCGACTCAAACCGTGCTTGGAATGGCCGCTTGCCAATCCGCTCAACGCGCCGTTTTCATCGCCCCAATCCATTTGCCATGTGGTGATTTTGGATCTAGAAACCACTGGACTCGATCACCACAAAGATCGGTTGATGGAAATGGCGCTGCTGCGGGTCAATGTGGATGTGGCAACGGGTATGCCGGTGGGCGTGGTACAGGTTTATGATGGTCTGGAAGACCCCGGCATCCCTATCCCCAGTGAGGTACAGGAGCTAACGGGCATCATTCCCAATATGGTGCAAGGTCAGCGGCTGGACGAAAAACGCATTGCCGAGTTATTGCAAGGCGTGCATCTGGTCATTGCCCATAACGCGGGTTTTGATCGCCCCTTTGCCGAAGCACGCATCCCCCGCTTTCGGGAACTGGCGTGGGCTTGTTCGGTGGTCGAAATTCCTTGGAAGATGCAGGGCTACCGTTCGGCGGCATTGGAAAGTCTGGCGTTGGATTGGGGCTGGTTTTACGATGCCCATCGCGCAGAGATGGATTGCCACGCGCTCTTGGCGGTGCTGGCGAAACCCCTGCCGCAGACGGATATTACGGGGCTGGGGCATTTGTTGGATCAACTCCACCACCCCGCCTACAACGTATCCGCCACCAATGCGCCTTTTGATGCCAAAGATAAGCTCAAAATGCGCGGCTACCGTTGGAGTGCCGAGAAGAAGGTGTGGCACACCTTTATCCTCGGTGCCGAGAACTTGCACGCCGAGCTAGACTGGCTCAAAGCGCACATTTACCTATTCCGCTCCGCTGTGGTGCAAGTCGAACGGCTGGATGCGCGGGTACGCTACTCCGGTCGCAGCGGCGAATTGCAATATCACCCGTTATGACAACATCACCTTTAGATTCTCCGTTGGGTAAAACATCGGCTTATGTCGATCATTACGATGCCAGCTTGCTGTTTCCCATTCCCCGCAGTGAAAAACGGGCGGAAATCGGGCTACTAGAGTCCCACAAAATTCCCTTTGTGGGCGCGGATTTGTGGACGGCATTTGAACTGAGTTGGTTGAACGCACGCAATAAGCCGCAGGTGGCGATTGCGCATTTCACCATTCCCAGTGAATCAACCAATATCATTGAGAGTAAATCGTTCAAACTCTACTTGAACAGCTTTAACAACACCTGTTTTGCCAATGGCGATGCCGTCAAAACCCGTCTGCGTGCCGACATCACCGAAGCCATTTGGCGCAATGCACCCGAAGGCTTGGTGCGATCGTCGATAGGATTGACGCTGCTAGAACCCCACCAGTTTGACAGTGAACCGATTCACGAGATGGATGGCGTGAATTTGGATAGGCTGGATATTGATTGCACGCACTTCACCCCCGCACCCGAGCTGCTACGCGCGGCGCACGAAGAAGCACCGGTTTCGGAAGTGCTGGTGAGCAATCTGCTCAAAAGTAATTGTTTGGTGACGGGGCAACCTGATTGGGCGAGCCTGCAAATTCATTACACGGGTGCGCAAATCGACCAAGAAGGTTTGCTGCAATACGTGGTGAGTTTTCGCAACCACAACGAGTTCCACGAGCAATGCGTAGAACGCATTTTTATGGACATCTGGACGCGCTGTAAGCCGATTAAATTGGCGGTGTATGCGCGTTACACCCGCCGAGGTGGGTTGGACATCAACCCTTTCCGCACCAGTTCAATGCAGAAGCTGCCGCGCAATATCCGTACTGCGCGGCAATGAACCACCCCTAAACCCCTCCTTTTGAAGGAGGGGAATCAAAGGGGAGGTGATTACACGCGCTTGCGGTATTCGCCAGTGCGGGTGTCGATTTCCACTTTGTCGCCTTGCGCCACAAAAATGGGCACACCGATTTCAAAGCCGGTAGCGATCTTGGCGGGTTTCAATACTTTGCCAGAGGTATCGCCTTTTACAGCGGGTTCTGTCCAAGTGATTTCGCGCACAACGCTGGTAGGCAGTTCGACCGAGATAGCCTTGCCTTCGTAGAACACCACTTCAGCCGCCATACCGTCTTCCAAATAGTTCAAAGTGTCGCCCATGTTCTCGGCTTCCACTTCGTATTGGTTGTATTCGGTATCCATGAATACGTAGAGCGGATCAGCGAAGTAGGAATAAGTGCATTCTTTCTTATCCAGAATGATTTGATCCATTTTGTCGTCGGCTTTGAAGACGATTTCAGTACCGAAGTTCGCAATCAGACTCTTGAGTTTCATGCGCACGGTAGCGGAATTGCGCCCACCACGGCTGTATTCGGTTTTCAGAACGACCATAGGGTCTTTACCGTGCATGATGACGTTGCCAGCGCGGATTTCTTGAGCGATTTTCATAAAAAAGTAAGTCCAGTAATAGGAACAGTGGGAGAAATAGAAAAAATAGAAAAAATAGAACCCGCTATTTTAACTTTTTACACCAACACCCTCTCGATTCCTCCGCGATTGGCTTTTTGCACATACTCAGGCATCCAGTTCTCGCCCAAAATTTGACGCGCCATTTCCACGACGATGTAATCGGCTTCGAGCAAACCGTTTTGCAAATCGCCTTCGTAGCGGCTCAAACCTTGCAAACACGCGGGGCAGGATGTCAGAATTTTGAGGTTTTCCTTCGCATTCAGTCCACCTTGCGCACGCAATGTTGCCTCGCCTTTGCGGATTTCTTCCTCTTTGCGGAAACGCACTTGGGTCGACACATCGGGGCGGTTCAAAGCCAGCGTGCCGGATTCACCGCAGCAGCGGTCGGACAGCACCACATTTTTGCCCAGCAACGCTTGTACCGTTTTAATCGGGGCTTGTTGCTTCATCGGGCTATGGCAGGGGTCGTGGAACAGGAACGAACCCGCGTTATCCAAGGTAATGCCTTTTTCCAGCAAAAATTCGTGGATGTCGATGATGCGGGAATCGGGGAAAATTTCGCCAAACTGGTAGCTTTGCAACTGGTCAAAACACGTTCCGCAGCTCACGACGACCGTTTTAATATCCAAATAATTCAGCGTATTCGCCACGCGGTGGAATAGCACACGGTTATCGGTGATGATTTTTTCGGCTTTGTCAAAATCGCCACTGCCCCGTTGCGGGTAGCCGCAGCACAAATACCCGGGCGGCAACACGGTTTGCACACCAGCGTGCCAGAGCATGGCCTGCGTTGCCAGCCCCACTTGGCTGAATAATCGCTCAGAGCCGCAGCCCGGGAAATAAAACACCGCTTCCGAATCGACCGTCGTGGTTTCGTGATTGCGGATGATAGGGACATAGTTTTTATCCTCAATATCCAGCAAACCGCGTGCCGTGCGCTTGGGCAATCCGCCCGGGAGCTTTTTATTCACAAAATGAATAATCTGCTCTTTAATCGAAGCCGTTCCGACTGTGGCGGGCGGATGCGCGGTTTGCGATTTGGTGAACGGTTTCAATAAACTGCTTGCCAAACGCTGGGCGGGCATGGCGACTTGTACCATCGCGGCGCGTGCCAGTTGAATCGTTTGCGGCTGGGTCGCATTCAGCATAAACATCGCTGCTGCACCAGCCGGACGGAAACTTTTCTTACCCATTTTGCGCAGCAGATTGCGCATATTCATGGTGACATCGCCAAAGTCGATTTTCACGGGGCAAGGCGCAAGGCACTTGTGGCACACCGTGCAGTGGTCGGCAAGGTCTTCAAATTCTGACCA
>CALMCD010000189.1 GCA_937863075.1 uncultured Rhodoferax sp.
GGTTTTATCACCCTGTATTTTGGCCCTGCGTATTTAGTTTCCCGATTGATTGGATGAAGGTTTTTGCATCATCGTGGCTACCTTTTTGAAAATCGGTTTAACGGGGGGCATCGGCAGCGGCAAAAGCACGGTGGCACAACGGTTGCAGCAACGGGGTTTTCCGATTATTGATGCCGATGCCATTTCCCGCAGCATGACGCAAGCCCACGGCGCGGCAATGAATGCCATTCAAAATACCTTCGGGGCGGATATGCTGACCCCTGAAGGCGCTTTGCATCGTGACCGGATGCGGGATTTGATTTTTGCCAATCCGCAGGCTAAAAAGCAGCTTGAATCCATCATCCACCCGCTGGTAGCGCAGGAAATTGCCGCGCAAGAAAAACAGGCGCTGGAACGGGGCGCTGCGTGCGCGGTGTATGACATTCCGCTGCTGGTGGAAAGCCAAAAGTGGCAGGATTATGTCGATTTAATCTGGGTGATTGATTGCTCCCCCGCCACCCAAATCGCCCGCGTCTGCGCCCGCAATGGGCTGACTGCGGCTGCGGTCGAGCGCATCATTGCCGCCCAAGCCCCGCGTGCAGCACGGCTGGCTTGTGCGGATGCCGTTATCTGCAACGATGGCATTTCCTTGGATGAATTGAACGCACAAGTTGATGCTCTTGTCGCCCAAATTGCCCAATATCGCCCATAATTAGTGCTTTGGATATTGACGTTTACGTAAACGTAATGAGGAGCAAAAATGGACATTGCAGGCAAGGTTTTTATCGTTACCGGTGGTGCATCGGGTTTGGGCGAAGGCACAGCGCGGATGCTGGCTGGCAAAGGCGCTACCGTGGTGATTGCGGATATGCAGGATGCCAAGGGCGAAGCGGTTGCCGCTGAAATCGGTGGTGCGTTTGTGCATTGCGATGTGAGCCAAGAAGCCGATGGGCAAGCGGTGGTTGCCAAGGCCGTATCGTTGGGCAAACTCATGGGTTTGGTGAATTGTGCGGGCATCGCCCCCGCTGAAAAAGTCGTGGGCAAAAACGGGGCGCACAGCCTTGCTGTTTTCAACAAAACCATCACCGTGAATTTGATTGGCTCATTCAACATGATTCGCTTGGCGGCGGAAGCGATGGCTAAAAATTCGCCTGAATCAACGGGTGAACGTGGCGTGTTGATTTCAACGGCTTCGGTTGCGGCCTACGATGGTCAAATGGGGCAAGCGGCTTACAGCGCATCCAAAGGCGGTGTGGTCGGTATGACCTTGCCGATTGCCCGCGATTTGGCACGCAATGGCATCCGCAATATGACGATTGCCCCGGGCATCTTTGGCACGCCGATGGTGTTTGGAATGCCGCAAGAGGTGCAGGACGCGCTGGGCGCAGCCGTTCCATTCCCATCGCGCTTGGGTACGCCGCAGGATTACGCCAAACTGGTTCAGCACATTATTGAAAACGAGATGCTCAATGGCGAGGTGATTCGCTTGGATGGTGCGATTCGTCTCGCTCCGCGCTAAATAGTGTGAAGTGGGGTGAATAGAATGGGCGCTCTATCAACCAAATATTAACCAAACGAGAATCAGTATGACCAACGAAGAAATTCTTGCCCAGTACGGCCCGCGTGAGGCGATGGAGTACGATGTGGTGATTGTGGGCGGAGGCCCAGCCGGACTTGCAACGGCTATCCGCATCAAGCAACGGGCGGCTGAGGCGGGAAAAGAAGTCTCGGTTATCGTGCTAGAAAAAGGCGCAGAACCCGGAGCGCACATCCTATCCGGCGCGGTATTTGACCCCAAAGTGCTGACCGAGCTGATTCCCAATTGGAAAGAATTGGGCGCACCGTTAAACCAACCCGTCACCGACGAAGCCATGCTCATGATGAGCGAAAAATCGGCGTTTCGGATTCCCAACTTTTTGTTGCCCGAATGTTCACAAAATCATGGCAATTACATCATCAGCCTCGGCGCATTAACCGCGTGGCTGGCACAGCAGGCGGAAGGTTTGGGTGTGGAGATATTCCCCGGCTTTGCCGCCGCCGAAGTGCTGTACAACGCCGATGGCTCGGTCAAAGGCGTGGCAACGGGCAATATGGGCGTAGGCAAGGATGGTAATCCGAGTGATAGTTTCCAGTTGGGCATGGAACTGCTGGGCAAATACACCGTGTTTGCCGAAGGCGCACGCGGGCATTTGGGCAAGCAAGTGATTGCCCAGTTCAAACTGGATGCAGGTAAGGATTCGCAGAGCTTTGGTATCGGCGTGAAGGAAGTATGGGAAATCGATCCCAGCACCCATCGCCATGAACCCGGGCTGGTGCTGCACAGCGCAGGCTGGCCGATGGATAATGCCACCTATGGCGGTGCATTTTTGTACCACATGGAAGATAACAAAATCGCGCTGGGTTTCATCACGGGCTTGGCGTACCAAAATCCGTATTTAAGCCCCTTTGAAGAATTTCAGCGCTGGAAAACCCATCCCAACATCCGCTACTACTTTGAAAATGCACAAGGTGAAGTAACCGCAAAACGCATTTCTTATGGTGCGCGTGCTATCAACGCCAGCGGAATTTTGGCGTTGCCCAAAACCGTGTTTCCGGGTGGTGCTTTGGTCGGGTGCGATGCTGGCTATCTCAACGTAAGCCGCATCAAGGGTACACACAGTGCTATCAAATCGGGAATGTTGGCAGCCGATGCCGCCTTCGATGCCGTGGTTGCAGGTCGTCAGCACGATGAATTAAGCGCCTACCCCACAGCGTTTGAAAAGAGCTGGCTGTACGAAGAACTGTACAAAGATCGCAACTTCAAAACGTGGTTCAAGCATGGTTTAACGGTAGCAACGCTGATGAATGGTATCGAGCAATTTGCGCTGCGTGGCAAAGCGCCGTGGACGCTGCACCGCAACAAGCCCGATCATGCGTATTTGAAACCCGCCGCCGAATGCAAGCCGATTGATTATCCGAAACCCGATGGTAAATTGACGTTTGACCGCCTCTCCAGCGTGTTCATCAGCAATGCGAACCACGAGGAAAATCAGCCCTCGCACCTGACGTTGAAGGATGCCAACGTACCTGTCTCGGTAAACTTGGCAAAATTTGCAGGCCCTGAAGCCCGTTATTGCCCCGCCGGTGTGTACGAGTTTGTGAAGAATGATGACAATACCGACAGGCTGCAAATTAACGCGCAAAACTGCGTGCATTGCAAAACCTGCGATATTAAAGACCCGACCCAGAACATCGTCTGGGTCACCCCCGAAGGTGGGGGCGGGCCGAATTACGCGGGAATGTAATTACGCTTCCGCTTTTTGGTAGTTAGCGATGCCGTCCAAGATTTCTTTCTTGGCGGCTTCAGGGCCTTCCCAGCCCAGAACCTTCACCCACTTGTTGGGTTCCAAATCTTTGTAATGCTCAAAGAAGTGGGCGATGGTTTTCAAACGCAAAGGGTTCAAATCTTCGGGTGTTTGCCAACGATCATACAAAGTGGTGAGCTTGCTGATTGGCACAGCCAACACTTTGCCATCCACGCCCGCTTCGTCTTCCATCATCAAAATACCGATGGGGCGGCAAGTCACCACCACACCGGGCACCAAGGGAACGGGTGTTACCACCAACACATCCACGGGGTCACCGTCACCGGACAGGGTTTGTGGCACGTAACCGTAGTTAGCGGGATAGTGCATGGCAGTGCTCATGAAGCGATCTACAAAAAGCGCACCGCTTTCTTTGTCCACTTCGTACTTGATCGGGTCGGCGTTCATGGGGATTTCAATCACAACATTGAACGCTTCGGGGGCTTTTTTGCCTGCGGGTACTTTGTCAAAGGCCATAGTTTCGTTTCTCTCTCGTAAAAAAATAAGATGGACGGGTGGAAGATTTACCCTCATTTTACTGACGCAGCTCTTGCTAAAGCAGCCTCTATGCACCTTTAACGTAACCTTTCATCCATACCAATGCACAAAGCGGTGCATTAACCGCAATGCACGCCCGATTGACCTGGAATTAGCACTCTTTCTATGAGAGTGCTAATATAGCGAGGTGGATAGACAAGGAGTTAAAAAGGAGTTCATGGTATGTCCCTCATTGCTACAACCAATATGTCATGGTCGCTGATGCCTTCGCTGGGCAATCTGGATGCCTACATTGCCGCAGTGAACCGTTTTCCCCTACTCACCCCCGAAGAAGAACAGCGTTTTGCACACCAACTTCGCACCGATAACGATGTAGAAGCCGCACGCAAATTGGTACTGTCCCACCTGCGCTTGGTGGTTTCGGTATCGCGCCAGTATGTGGGCTACGGCCTACCGCAGGGTGATTTGATTCAAGAAGGCAATATCGGTTTGATGAAAGCGGTCAAGCGCTTCGACCCCGATCAAGGCGTGCGACTGGTGAGTTATGCACTGCACTGGATTAAGGCCGAGATTCACGAGTACATCGTCAAAAACTGGCGCATGGTGAAAGTCGCTACAACCAAGGCGCAGCGCAAATTATTTTTTAATCTGCGCTCGTTGAAGCAGCGTTTCCAAAGCACCGACCACACCAGCAACCCCAGCCTCAACCCATTTCAGGTGAAACAGGTAGCGCAAGAACTGAATGTGAAGCCGGAAGAAGTCATCGAAATGGAATCCCGCATGGCGGGCGGTGATGTGCTGCTAGACCCCAGCCCCAATGATGATGGGGAAGAATCCTACGGCCCCATCAGCTACTTGAGCGATACCACGCACGAACCGCTGACGATGTTAGAAAATCGGCAGCGCGACTATCTGGCGAGCGATGGCATCACCACCGCACTAGAACGGCTGGATGCCCGTAGCCGCCGCATTGTGGAAGAGCGTTGGCTCAAAGTGGCGGATGACAGCACGGGCGGCATGACCCTGCATGAACTCGCCGCCGAATTTGGTGTGAGTGCCGAACGCATCCGCCAAATCGAAGTCGCTGCCCTCAAAAAAATGCGCACCACCCTTGCAGCGTGGGCATAAGCGGGTTCGTATTGACGATTTAGGGTTGCTCATCCCCTAATGCTTCAATCAAGTCGGGGATGAGTTTTTCCAGCTCGGCGGTGAGCAATACCACGTTGGCATCGAACGCATCTTCTTCACCATCCCCCTTGGCCGATTCTGCCTCGGCGTGCTGAGTGAACACCAGTTTCTTCAGTTGCAGGCTCTCGGTTAGCACAAAGGAAACGCTATCCTGCCATGTCATCGCAAGGCGGGTGGGCATTTTGCCGAGTGCAATGTGTTGGCTGACTTCTTCCGTGTCCAGCGGATGGCGGGCGTAGCGCACCACGGCACGCGATTCATCGGTGGCTTTCAATTCGCATTCCCGATCCACGCTAAAACCCGCCGGAACATCGTGCATTCCCAGCCAATGCGCCATCGCCGCCGCAGGCGATGTTTGCGTGTTGAGCAACTGCACTTCCAAGCCATGCACGGCTTTAATGAGCCACGTCATCACATCATCCGCCTTGGCTTGGCTGCCCGCATCGGTACACAAAAATCGTGCTTCGGGATCAATCCATACCTGTACATTGGCCTCCTTGGTGAAGGCTTGTGGCAGCAGCGCGAGGCGGGCATCATCCATCAGGGTACGCCGTTCTTTTTTACCCGGCTTGCGTCCGGTGGTGGCCTCGATTGCGTCGATTTCGGTTTGTACTTTGCGTTTGATGACCGATGTGGGCAATACCTTGGTTTCAGAGCGTAACTGGATCATCCATTGGTTATGAACCACTTCCAACAACGCACCGTGTTCGTGACCGCGTGGCGGGACAAAGCCAACCGATTTTTCCTGTGTCGCAGCGCAAGGGGCAAATGCGTATTGCGCTAACGCATGATTGACCTCGCTGGAAGTTGGTAGTATCGAGCGGAGTCGATAGATCGTTAAGTTTTTGAACATTTTTTATCCCGTGTAGTCTGGTAATCTGGTGGCAGTCTGCCGATACACTTGCAAAATCCAAGAAAGTGAAAGAGACATGTTTGGTTATACCGAAGAACAAATTGCCAATTTTGGCCTGACCTTCTGCCTAGGGGCGCTGATGCTGTACATGCTGTTTATTGTCGGCAATTTGGCTTGGCGGTCGAAGGCTGGGAAATTTGGAACTTTTATCATTTTTCTGGGGCTATCGTTTGGCATGGTGGGTTTTATCGCCAAAGGCTTCATACAATGGTATTTAGGCTCCTAAAGTCGTCGATAAGCGCGTGAATGCGTGCGTAAAATTTCAACATGCCAGTCCTCTTTGAAATCAAAAGTACGCTCCTACCCCTGATTGCCCTGCAAATCCGCTCCAACGATTGGAAAGCGGTGGCGGCAGAGGTGCTTCAAAAATTTGGGGCGCACAGTGAGAACTCGGACTTTTTTGACCGCGATGCCGTAGTCTTGGATTTATCTTTATTGGATGAAAAAACCGACCACATCGCCGTTCCCGAATGGGAACCACTGCTACAAACCTTGCGTTCCTGCAAACTCGTTCCCGTTGCCATCAAAGGCGGAGGGGTCGAAGTACAACGTGCCGCCGTGCAACACGGTCTGGTGGAAATTCCATCCGATTGGAACGATATGGCACAACGCCCTGAATTATCCCGCACACCCCATCCCCCCTCCCTCAAAAATGCCATGATTGTGGATAAACCCGTGCGATCGGGACAAAAAATCTATGCCCCCGATTCGGATTTGGTGATTTTGGCGATGGTGAACTCGGGCGCGGAAGTGATGGCCGACGGTAGCATCCATGTCTACGCACCACTGCGCGGCAAAGCACTGGCAGGCATTCAGGGCAACACGGGGGCGCGTATCTTTTCTCTGCATTTACAACCCGAATTAATTTCGATTGCAGGCATCTACCGCACCAGCGAATACCCCTTACCCGCCGATATTCAGGGCAAACCCGCACAGGTTTACCTCAGCAATGATGGGAAGGAACGCATGATTTTTGAAGCGTTAGATAAATAAAACCGATACGACGAATAATTTGTTTCAACAATCTTCCCCGATACAGGGTAAGCCGGAAACAATTCAATCAATAATAAAGTAACTAGGAAGCAGAACTGACTATGGCCAGAATTATTGTGGTGACCTCCGGCAAAGGTGGTGTGGGAAAAACCACCACCAGCGCCAGCTTTGCGACGGGATTGGCTCTACGTGGACACAAGACTGCCGTGATTGACTTTGATGTGGGGTTGCGTAATCTCGATCTGATTATGGGCTGCGAACGCCGCGTGGTGTATGACCTGATTAACGTGATCAACAACGAAGCGAATCTGAATCAAGCACTCATCAAGGATAAGCAATGTGAAAACCTCTTTATCTTGGCGGCATCACAGACGCGGGACAAAAATGCACTCTCCAAAGCGGGTGTCGAGCGCGTCCTGCATGAGTTGGCTGCGATGGATTTTGAATACATCGTGTGCGATTCTCCCGCAGGGATTGAAACCGGAGCCATGATGGCCATGCACTTTGCCGATGAGGCACTGGTCGTCACCAACCCCGAAATTTCTTCGGTGCGCGATTCTGACCGCATCTTGGGAATGTTGGCCAGTAAAACACAGCGGGCAGTAGAAGGGCTAGAACCGGTGAAAGAGCATCTACTCATTACCCGCTACAACCCTTCGCGCGTTGATCAAGGGCAGATGCTTTCCCTGAAGGATATTCAAGATATTTTGCGCATCCCGCTGTTGGGAGTCATTCCTGAGAGTGAGTCGGTCTTGCAGGCTTCCAATCAAGGGGTTGCTGTCATTCACCTGCGTGATACCGATGTATCGGAGGCCTATTCCGATGTGGTCGAGCGCTTCTTTGGAGCCAATAAACCCATGCGATTCATCGAAGCCCCGAAGCAAGGCTTTTTGCAACGCCTTTTTGGAGTCAGATAAATGTCGGTTCTCGATTTTTTTCTGGGTGAAAAGAAAAAATCGGCCAGTGTGGCCAAAGAACGCCTGCAAATTATTCTTGCACGCGAACGCACCCAACATAGCTACAGCGAGACTGACTTGGACTACCTGCCAGCCCTACAAGCCGAGTTGCTGGTGGTAGTCAGTAAATACGTCAAAATCAATCCGCACGATATTCGCGTGAATTTAGAACGGCAGGACAATTTTGAAATCCTCGAAGTCAAAATTGAACTGCCGGAAAATCGCTAACCTTTTACGGAATCCCTCCGCGCCCGAACCGCTGCCGCCAGTTGTTGCAAAACGGGCAGGGTTTGCGCCATACTGATGCAGGCATCGGTCACGGAAACCCCGTATTGCAGCGGCACACCTTGCTGAATATCTTGTCGCCCTTCGTTCAGGTGGCTTTCGATCATGATGCCCGTGATGCGGGTATCTCCTGCGGCAATTTGCGCGGCAACTTCACCCGCTACGGCAATCTGGCGTACATGCTGCTTGCTGCTATTGGCGTGGGAGACATCAATCATCACTTGTTCGCGCAAACCAGCGGCTTTCAATAAACTGCAAGCGGCATCGACATCGGCGCGGCTGTAATTGGTTTGCTTGCCACCGCGTAGGATAACGTGGCAATCGTGGTTGCCGCGTGTTTCAAAAATAGCCGTCTGCCCCATTTTGGTCATGCCCATGAATGCGTGGGGTGCTTGCGCGGCTTGTATCGCATCGGTCGCTACTTTGACACCGCCATCGGTTCCATTTTTGAACCCGACTGGGCAGGATAAACCGCTTGCCAGTTGGCGATGGCTCTGGCTCTCGGTCGTCCGTGCGCCAATCGCGCCCCAGCTCACCAAATCGCTAATGAATTGGGGGGATAACAAATCCAAAAACTCGGTTCCGACGGGCATATCAATCGCCAACACGTCCAGCAACAAACGCCGCGCCATTTCCAGCCCCTCGTTGATAGCGAAACTACCATCCAAATGTGGATCGTTGATATAGCCTTTCCATCCGACCGTGGTGCGTGGTTTTTCAAAATACACGCGCATCACCACCAACAAATCGTCTTCTAAGCCCTTGATACCTTCTTTGAGCTGCCAAGCGTAATCCATCGCCTGCTCATGATCGTGAATCGAACACGGCCCGACCACCACGATGAGACGATCATCCCGTCCATGCAAGATATGAGAGATAGCACTACGGCTTTGCTCCACCAGCAGCTTGGCATCGTCACTGGCGGGCAGTTTTTCTTCCAACAACGCCGGCGTAATCAAAGGACGCACTGCGCCAATGCGGGTATCGTCAATACGGGTGGTGTCAATCGTTTGAAGGTGGATCGTCATGGTGGTGGGTACTTTCAGTGCAGCAGTAGTGCAAAAATTCAAAGCAAAAAAAAAGCACTTGCATTGTGCCAGTGCTTTCTTGAAAACCTCCTGATGATTATTGCGGCATCGGGGCTATATTATTTTGCTAGTTGTCGCGTCTCCTCGGCTTTTCGTCCATCAATTGATTGGGTATTTCCCTTCATCTTTGATAGGTAGAAGTGTAGCAAGATACAACCGCTTTTCGGATCGGGATAAACCCTTTACCGAATCATTTATTCATTTAAAAAGCATCAAAAGCCACTTTCACGAATCAGCACCGCCAATCCTTGCTTCACACCTTCCCACAACAAGCTGATACGGGTTCCGGTCAAGGTGGCGTGGCCTATGGTTTCACGCTCCGTCTCCAAGGGTTTATCCAATGTCAAACGCACCCGAAACAATGCGGTCGTTGGGCTACCTTGTTGACGGTCACCACTGGTTTGCGTCGGAATTGGCCCCCCGTGTTGCGATTCCAGCAGCATGTGGGACAGTTTCACCACGCGCGAGGTATCAATATCCGTGACGGTAGCAGCCACCGCCGCCAGACTATTGCCCGGATAAAACATGGCTTTGCTTCCCACTTCAATCCGCATGAGTTGGGATTGTTCCACGTAGACATTGGCAATCCATTCGCGGGTGTCGGTGACAATACCCAAGGGATATTTGGCTCCCACCCATGTGCCGGGTAGCAGGGTGGCATCGACATCGCGCCAAATGCCCTCGAATTCAGCGGTAATTTGCAAACGCCCTACTTCGTCTTGAATACTGTGCGCTTCGGCTAATTGCTCTTGCAAGCGTTGGCTGGTGGCGGCTTGCTGCCCTTTGCCTTCTTCGTCCGCACCCAAACCAGCTAATCGACGCTCCAACGAAGCTGCCACCGCCGCCACGCCCACACCGCGTGCCACTAAATCGGGCGATTCAAACCGTGCCAATACTTCGCCCGCTTTCACCTTGCCTGCCGGATGCACCGATGCCAAACGCGCCGGAAACGGGCTGTATACCACTTGCTGCCGCTGTGCATAGGCAACCGCCGGCGCGTGAACATCAAAAGACCAAGGGATGAGCGTGATACCAATCAAGCCCATCAAAATAAAACCCAGTAATTTGCGGCGTTGCGGCATTACTTCCCCCCGTCGTTCCCACCACACCGAAAGCTCGGACGTGATGGGGCGAATAACAAACCAAACCAATTCCACTAGGAATAAGAATATCCCCAGCAGCTTAAAAAACATCAAATAAACCGCGACGGCAATTCCCAAAAATACGACCAACCGGTACACCCATGTCATGAGCGCGAAGGCAATCAAGGCACGGCGTTGCAAGGTGGAAAGGGGTTCGGGGTCTGGTAATTCCCAACCCAACACCGTCCGCCGCAACCAAGTACGGGCAACCGCTCCGGCACGCTCATGCAGATTGGGGAAATCCAGCCAGTCTTGCAAGATGTAGTAACCATCAAAACGCATAAACGGGCTGACATTCAACGCCAACGATAATACCCAGCCCGTGGTCGCCAAATACAGCATGGCTTGACGCAAAGCACCATCCCCCAACAAGGCCCACGCCAATGTCGCCAGCCCCGCCAGTGCCATCTCTACCGTGATACCTGCCGCTGATATGCGTAAACGCTGTCGGGCAGAATGCAGTTTCCACGATTCGCTGGTATCGGTATACAACATCGGCCACAAGACCACCAACGCGACCCCCATGTGCGCCACCCGCACGCGGTAATAGGTTGAAACCAGCGCGTGGCCCATTTCATGCAGGGTTTTGGAAATAATCAACGCCAGCGCAAAACCCAACGCCCCTGATGGGCTAATACTGTCAATCACACTATTCGCAAAAACATCCCACTGGCGAGCCACCAGCACAATCCCCAACAAACTACCCACCAGCAGCAAGGTAATGCCCAAGGGGGAAACCAGCGGCATCACGTAGGGCAGGGCGGATCGAAGCCAGCGTTCGGGGTGAATCAGCGGAATGCGGATAAATAAATAATGGTGCAACCACCAGCGCCAATGATTCCAGCCCGGGGCATTGGCCTGCGCCGTCAGCTTGTTCATATTGGCAAAGGGATGGCGCAACAGGTTGTGCGCTTCCAGAAACTTTCCGAAATCTTCTACCTGCCCCTCATCCACCGCCAACGGTGTGGTGGCGGCAATGTCTTCGGCGATGCTGGCCGGTGTACTTTCCGGATCACCCCAGCGCAGCAAGCATTCAAACTCGACCCAACCGATTTGGTAAAAACGGTTATTGACGGGGTCTTGAATCGACCAAGTGGGTGCGCCTTCATGGTCGGATGCCGCACTGTGCAGGCGCAAATCTTCCCGTAGCGGTATCACCAACCACTCCATTCACGCAGGCTTGCCAGTGGGCGGCGGAACACGTAATACCCCAGCGGAACCCAGCCGCCATATACCTTGGCGGTTCCACGCAGACCGATACGTGCTTCTTCGTGCGTAGCGTCTTCAAACTTGGCGCGTAGGCGGTAGCTCGCTACATTGTCCGGTGACAACATCGCTTGGTAACTGGTTTCGATGATTTTGGCGCTCATCGGCGATAAAGGTTTGACCGTCAAAAACATTTTGACATTCGCACCCATCTCCAAATTGATCGCATCCGCCACCGCCATGTGAACCAACAGCCCCGGATTTTTGGGATTCGCCAGCAGCATAATGCGCTCACCCGTCACGACCGGACGACCCAACCAATCATCGGAATCACCAAAAACCGCGACACCATCGTTCTCAGCGAACACATCCACGCGCTTGAGTTGCGCCTGAATCGAAGCCAACTCCGCCCGTTTTTCATAGGCACGTCCGTTCAGCAGTGCCAAGTCACCTTTGCTTTGCACGCTATCAAACGCTTTTTGGGTGGCGGACATCAGCTCGGCATCGGCAACCGCGACCGATTGTTGGGCGACTTCTTTGCGATTGCGCAGCGTGGTTTCGTCCAACGAGAAAAGCAACTGCCCTTTTTTCACCACGCTATTGGGGCGAATGGCGATGTTTTTAATCACACCATCCAGCGGAGCAGAGATAGTCATGGCATCCAACGCCACAATTTCCGCCGGAGCCAATGCCGTTTGGCGAATAGGAATCAACAAAACCACGGGAATGCCGATCGCAAACCACAGTTTTTTGCCCTTGAAAAATTGTTTGACCCGATTCTTCCAACTCAGCGCCGGAGCAGCCGATTGCATCTCCCAGCAATAGCCCCATGTTTGGCTAACGCGGTGCAGGGTGGCGAATTGTTCTTCGCTCGGCGGTTCTTCCAACAAGAAAACCACCCAAGCGATATTTTGCCCCGCGCGGGAAGTAAGTGGTAACGCCAACACACCCGCTGGCCACCATTCCAACCAACCCTCAACCAGCCCCGCAGGAACGCCATCATCCCCTTCATGGGGCATGGTACACCAGCCCTGTTTACCATCCAACCGCTTCAAGACCCAAGGCCAAACACGGCGTAGCCAGATGAGATAAGGGCTGTCTTCGGTAGGGCGGGCGAGACCGGATACGGCAGCGAGTGTGCTGTTATCCCCATCGCCCGCAAAAACCAAGGCTTGGCGAAAACCCACCAAACCATAAGCATCGTTGGCAATCGAAAAATGCAGCTCCGCTAAATTATTCGCAGCCCGCGCCCGCGCTTCAATGTCTAAGGCAAGTTGTTGCATTTACTTAAAACGTGCCACACCCGTCATGCCCGCCAGCAAAGCAGGGGATGGAGTCGCAAAGCGGGCTTCTAGTTCGACCGTTTGCGCTACGGCATCCACCCGCGCATTGATAGCCGATACTTTCGCCGTGTAGGTTTTGCCGGTTTCTTCAATATCCACCTCAAACGGCGTACCGACTTTCAAGGTGCGCAGCATTTTGGAGGGAACATTCACACGCAATTTGAGTGCATCGTTGCTCACCAACTCGACCAACGGGCTACCTGCATTCACGCCTTGGTGGTTTTTGACGTAAGTTTTCACCACGCGACCACTAAAAGGGGCGGAAACCGTGCATTGGCGTACTTGCACCGCTGCGAAATCAATAGCAGCCTGCGCCCGTTCTACACCCGCTTTGGCCAGAGCAACTTCCGAATCACCTGCGGCATCCAGTTTTCTCAAACTGGTTTTAACATCCATCGTTTCTTTGGCTCCCGCATATTCCGCCTTGGCCATTTGCAGCTTGGCTTGAGGCTCGCTGCAATCAAAAGCGACCAATGTTTTTCCGCGCGAAACAACCGTTCCAACCCCACTAACCACCGACACCACGCGCCCCGCAGCCGGAGCGACCAGCGTGGTTTCCATGTCCGAGGTCAATACGACTCGGATGGCACTAGGGTCAAGCCCCGCGATAGCCGCAGGTGCTTGCTGCGCCCACGATACCGCAGAAGAACCCAACGCCATAGCAAGTAAAAGGGTCGTTTTCAGATTTGGTTTCATCATTTCTTTTTCGCGCTAAAAACAACGGATTCCCAATCCTTGGTGGTGGTCTCGATGGATTTTGCCAATGTTTTGACATCGTGGCTGGCAATGGTTTGGGGCAATACATCCAAACCAACCGAGTTATAAATCCGTCCCCACGCGGCTTGGGCATTGGAGTAGGAAACATGACGTTGGTATTCAGACAACAAAACCTTGGCTTCGTTGCGAATCACTTCCAGTTCCGAATCAAACTTGGCTTGTGCCGCAGAACGCGCGTAATCCAACAAACGCTGATCCACACGCAGGCTTTCTTCTGCAAAATTCAGCTCGGCTAACGATAGGCCGTAACGCTGCGTTCCCACGCGCACTTGGGTCAGCACGGCCATTGCCAATGCCATACGGCGCATATCGTCGGTTTTATTTTGATCTTCCAGCGCCCGATTCAAAGCGGGTAACTGGGTCAACTTCATCAAATTCCATGATACGTTGAAGCCTACGTCAATCCAATCCTTGTTGTAGTTGTATTTATTGGAATCGTAGGAGTACCCTGCATTGATACCCAAATTCGGCCAGAGCAGAACTTTAGCCGCCTTGATGTCGTTCTCGGTTACACGCTTGCGATACCATTCTTCCATGATTTCGGGGCGTTTTTCCAAGGCGATGTGTTCCAGCTCCTCTACATTGGAGGGAACGGCTGGTAAAGGCATCTCAGGAATATCCGCCAGCTTGTACGCCGTTCCGGGGGGAATCGACATCAAGCCCGCCAATTCGGCACGCGCCAATTCCAAATCTTGGCGGCGCAATGTCAATAAGTTCATCGCATCAAGCAAAGCACGCTGGTAAGCCAACACCTGCGCCTTGGGCATCAACCCCTGCTTTTCCACTTCCCGCGCACGCACCAAGGCTTTATTCACGCGATCCAGCAATTCATCGACTTTTCCGATCAAACGCTGCGAACCCAATGCACGCCAGTAACTGTTGCGCACATCCTGCATCACGTTTTGTACCACTTTGCGGCGACGTTCTTCCGCCATCAAATACTGGTCGGCCTTTTGCTGGGCGCGGTAGTAGGAAACGCCAAAATCCAACACATTCCAAGTGAATGTCATCCCACCCAAGGTGCGATTACGCTCTTGCGAAGTGGAATCACGCAACGATTCAACCCGATCCTCAATACCAATCGAACGACCGCCCGAATCATTATTACGAGAGGTATAGCCGGCAGTCGCTACCAAGTGGGGCAACATTTCATGCTGCGCTACATCCAGAAGACTCATCGACAAGGCGTTTTCCATCAACTTGAGTTTGTAGTCCAAGTTGTATTTCAAGGCACGCGCCGCTGCTTGATGGAAGTCAATCGGAGCGGTAATCGGCTCTTGATTGACGTACATCTGCTTTTTGTCTTCTTTCACACGTTTTTGAATTTCATCCTGCTCAAAAGGAACAGGATTCACCGTGCCGCAACCAACCAGCAACAGCGTCAAGCTCGACAATGCGAACAAACGATAACGGGTCGATTTACTGGTTGTTTTCTTGGTAGTGAGGGTCAGGGTCATAATTTTTAACAATTAAACACGCATAAGCGGCCAGCCTTTAGCCAGATATGCGTTCAGGGGCGGTAACTGGCAATCGACCAGCATCCTTTTGCAACTGCGCAGTGAAGGACAAAGCCGATCGCTTATCCGCAGTCAACTGATGTTTGACGACAGCACCTGCTTGCATGAATGCTATCGCACGGGAAGCGGGAGAGCCCACTCCTTTGCTGTCCTCCTCTCTTTGATTTTCCCATACATTATGAACAGCATAGGTTGCTACAGAATTGGCGGGGGTTGTAACAAGGTCGGAAGTTGTAACGGGAACTTCTTCCCCATTTACCGTACCGTTGTCGACTGATCCAGAGTATTCAATACCCGAATCCACGCTAGCGAGTGGATCGGTCACCCCATCCACCAAGTTCAGGTTACTGTTGATCACGGCTTCCAATATGGAAGCATCGGTTTGTGCAGCGACCTCTTGTTCGGATCGAATGGTCTCGCCGACCGTATCTCCCAC
>CALMCD010000190.1 GCA_937863075.1 uncultured Rhodoferax sp.
CAGAATCTCCGGCGCAACGGTGTTGATGAGGCGCGGTTGCCCTTGCGTGAGCGTTCCGGTTTTGTCGAAAGCGATGGTGCGGATTTGGTGCGCCAGTTCCAACGCCTGCGCGTCCTTAATCAAAATGCCGTGCTGCGCGGCTACGCCCGTTCCCGCCATAATCGCCGCCGGAGTCGCCAAACCCAGCGCACACGGGCAGGCAATCACCAGCACGGTGACGGCGTGGATGAGCGCGGTTTCCAACGAATGTCCCGTTCCCAGCCAGCCCAGCAGCGTTGCCAGCGCGATGAGCAGCACGGTCGGCACAAACACCGCGCTGACCTTATCCACCAGCCGCTGAATTGGCGCTTTGGCGGCCTGCGCGTCTTCCACCAGCCGGATGATGTGCGCCAACACCGTATCGTTGCCCACCGCCGTGACGCGCAGCACGATACGCCCTTCACCGTTCAACGACCCGCCCGTCACCGCCGCGCCTTTGATTTTGGCAACGGGCAGCGGTTCGCCCGTGAGCATGGATTCATCGACCTGCGTTTCGCCTTCCAGCACCACACCATCCAGCGGGAAGCGTTCGCCGGGCTTTACGGCGATGCGGTCGTTTACCAGCACATCGGCAATCGGCACGTCGATTTCGCCATCGCGTCCAATCCAATGCACGGTATCGGGACGCAGCGCGTGCAAAGCGCGAATCGCGGCAGTCGTTTGGTGTTTGGCGCGGGTTTCTAACCATTTTCCCAATAACACCAAGGTAATAACGACTGCCGAGCTTTCAAAATATAAATGCGGCATTTCTTCAGGTGGTGCAGTAAACCATAACCATATTGAAAGAAAAAATCCCGCGCTTGTGCCAATGGCAACCAGCAAATCCATATTTCCCGCCAACGCCCGCGCCGCGTGCCAACCCGCTTTGTAAAAACGCGCTCCCAACACAAACTGCACCGGAGCGGCTAATGCAAACTGCACCCAAGCCGGAAGCATCCAATGCAGCCCGAACCAATCCGCGAACATGGGCAACATCAGCGGGATGGACAACGCGATTCCGGCAGCAACGGGCATAAAGCCTGCCCATCCTGAAAACTGCGCTTCTTTTTCCGCCGCATTCAATGCAGATTGAACACGCACTTCATAGCCCGCATTGCGCACGGCTCGGCGTAATAGCGCGGGCATATCGTTGTGATTTGGCGATGCAAGGTAGGTAATCCGCGCCGATTCAGTCGCCAAATTGATGCTGGCTTCTTGCACGCCAGAAACCTTTTTAAGCGCCTTTTCAACCCGCCCCACGCATGAAGCGCAGGTCATACCGCCGATGGAGATGTCGAGTGTGGAGGAGGTGGGGGTTGTGTTCATAATGCAGAATGTAGGTTTTTGGGGGTGATGTAGTTAATTGATTATTTTAATAATGGTTTAGCTTTCACACGAGCGACATTCATGGATGATTTTATCTATTATAATAATCCAATTATATATCATCCATAACTGAAATAAAACACTACCCATTTTTCCACTACGTGGTTACGCACTTTTTTGTTCGGAAGTACAATTTATCTAAAGCATAATTAGATTTATCACTACCAGAAAAAGTGCTTAAGCACCTCAAACCCACCAGCCACCATGCAAGGTCAATTATTTAGCCAAGAATTTTTATTACGCGGTGTGCGCGAAACGCCACCGTATCAAGCGCCCTTTGTGCCTGCGCAGTGGGAAGCAACTTTGCGCCAGATTTATACGGGGTTGGATGCCGAATCCACCATCAATGAGGCGCAAACGGAAAGCCTCATCATCGACAAAATGCTTTCCGCCTTGGGCTGGGATGATGCGGTTTTGCCGCAAGTCAATCTCTCTAGCAAGGGGAGGGAGGATGTGCCGGATTATTTGCTTTTTCCTTCGGGCGATAAAAAAGCGTTGGCACTCGCAGAGCGCAAAGACGATCAGCGTTACCGCCACGGCATCGCTATTTTGGAAGCCAAACGTTGGATGCGCCCAATGGATCGCGGGGATCGTACCGAATTCACCGACCCCAGTGCGCCATCGTCCCAGATGCTGCGGTATTTGAGCCGTTCGGAGGTGATATCGAATCGTGCCGTGCAATGGGGGATTTTGACCAACGGCAACATCTGGCGACTGTATTGGCAGGGTGCGCGTTCGCGTTCGGAAGAATTTTTAGAAGTTGATGTAGCCGCCGCGCTGGGCTTAAACGGTTTTACGCATACCTTGGATGGATTCGATGCAGAAAATTCCATCACCCCCAGCCATGCCTTGCACTTGTTTTTCTTGTTCTTTCACCGCAATGCGTTTTTGCCCCAAAGCTGGGATACCGAGGGGCGTAGCTTTCATGCGTATGCGCTGCATGAGGCGCGGTTATATGAGGAAACTGTTTCGCACAATCTGGGTGAACGGGTGTTTTCAGAAGTGTTTCCGCAGTTAGCCAACGCTATCGCCATTGCCGATGTTCATACCGCATCGAACCAACCGCCCTTTACATCCGAATACTTGGACGAGGTGCGTGAAGCAACGCTGGTGTTCCTCTACCGCTTGCTGTTTTTGTTCTACGCCGAAGACCGCAACCTATTGCCGATTCACGACGAACGATACAACATTTATAGCGTTAGACGCATAAGGCAAGCCGTGCGTGAGAAGATTGATGCTTCTAAACCATTTTCCAATACCATCGGTTCGATATGGTGTGCGCTACAAGACCTCAGCTTATTGATTGACCAAGGCGATGACACCATTGGAATGCCCGCCTACAACGGTGGATTATTCAACCAAGATCGTTCCAGCTTACTTGCCCGCACTCGGGTATCGGATAAGGTCATGGCTCCGATTGTGGATGCGCTCTCGCGCCGCACCGAAGACATCGCACGCGGCTGGGTAAATTACCGTGATTTGGCAGTAGCGCATTTGGGTAGCATCTACGAACGCCTATTGGATTACAGCTTGGTGTGGGACGATACCAGCCAGCGTCTGATTACCATGCCGTCCAGTTTTGCCCGCAAAGTATCGGGTAGCTATTACACGCATGATGATTTGGTGCGTTTGATTTTGCAGGAATCGGTGGGAAAACTGGCTCGCCGATGCAATACCGCATTCACCGAACACCTGCAAACACTGGGTAAAAAACGCGCATTGAATCCCGCCGATTGGGAAGCCTTGGATAACCTCGACCCTGCAAGCCACATTTTGGAACTCAAAATCTGCGATCCGGCAATGGGGAGTGGGCATTTTCTGGTGGCGTTGGTGGATTATGTGGCTGACCGCGTGCTGGAAAGCATTGCCCGTAGCGCAGAAGCCGTAAACCAACAACCGTGGGCGGCGCGTATTGTGGAATTGGGTCGGGCTTGGGAAAGTCCGGTACTGGCACGCATCAGCCATATCCGCGCCACCATCCAAAAAACCGCCCAAACCCACGGCTGGGCAGTCACCAAAGAGCAGTTGGACGATAGGCATATCGTGCGCCGCATGGTGTTGAAGAAAACCATTTTTGGGGTTGATAAGAACCCGATGGCGGTGGAACTGGCAAAAACCGCGCTATGGCTGCATACCTTTACCGTGGGTGCGCCATTGAGCTTTTTGGATCACCATCTCAAAATCGGGGATAGTCTGCACGGCGAACAACTCTCGGTCGTGCAAAAAAATCTGCAAGCCTTGGGCAGTTTGTTGTTGCAAAGCGATTTTGATCGCCTTAGCAAAGCCGCAGAACATATCGCCCACGTTGCCGATTTAACCGATGTCGATATTGCCGAAGCCCACCTTTCACGCCAACTCGCCACCGAAGCCGATGCCCAAATTGCCCCCATACGCGCCGTGCTGGATTTTTGGCGTGCTTTGCGCTGGTTGGTTCCGGGATGGCCTGTGAGTGAAATCAACCAATTATCCAAATTGCTCCCGCCCGTGGATGGAAAAATCCACCCGATACTAGAAGGCCTCACCCAACTGTTAGCGCCCAATCACAATTTGGTGCAAGTGCTGGGCGCGGGCGTGTTGGAGGGCTGCGATGCGGCGAACGCGCTCATGGCACAAGCCCGCCAATTGGCAAAGCGGGAAACATTCTTTCATTGGTGGATTACCTTTCAAACTGCCGCGCCCGCTGGGTTTGATGCAGTGATTGGTAACCCGCCGTGGGATCGCATCAAACTGCAAGAAGTGGAATGGTTTGCCGAACGCAATCCAACCGTTGCCGCCCAAGCCCGTGCTTCGGATCGCAAAAAAATGATTGCCGCGCTGCGCCATACGCCATTGGGGTTGCAATACCAAGAGGCCTGCCAACGCGCAGAAACCAATGCCCGTGTGTTGGGCAATGGCAAGCATGGCAGTGGTGAATATCCGTTGTTGGGGGGTGGTGATGTCAATCTCTACAGCTTGTTCGTCGAGCGTGCGCAAGCGCTCATCAACCCGCAGGGGATTGTGGCACTGGTGACTCCAAGTGGCATTGCTGCGGATAAAGGTGCTGCGGTGTTTTTCCGATCCATTAGCAGTACGGGGCGGTTGTACGCGCTATTTGATTTTGAAAACCGCAAATACTTTTTCCCCGATGTGGATTCACGTTTCAAATTCTGCGTACTGGTTTTTGGCAACGTACCTAGCCCTGATCCCACGCACTGCGCGTTTTTCTTGCACAGTTTGTATGAGTTGGAGAATGAACCCGGGCGGACACTTTTCCTCACCCACGAAGATTTTGCGCGTGTCAACCCCAATACCGGCGCGGCTCCGATATTTCGTAACCATCGCAATGCCGAACTCACACTACGGATGTATGCCCAGCATCCGATTTTGGTGAAACACGGTGTGGCAAGCGATACGCTGGGAAAACAATCCAGTGAAAAAGTGTGGCGGGTCAAATACCAGCGTATGTTTGATATGACTAACGACTCTCATTTATTTTTGAAAAAGAAAGAGTTAGATGAGTTGCTCGGCAAACAATCCAGTGAAAAAGTGTGGGCAGTGAAATATGCCACCATGTTCCACATGACCAACGATTCCCATTTATTTGCCAAAAAGCATGAGTTAAAAGGAAAAGATGAATCTGAATTTGTCCCCTTGTACGAAGGCAAGATGGTGCAAATGTTTGACCATCGTGCCGCCGATGTGGTGGTCAATTCAGCCAACCTACACCGCCCAGCGCAACAAGAAGCGATTCCAAAAACCGAAAAAATCAATCCCGACCGTTACCCGACACCACAGTATTGGGTGAACGCCAAAGATGTCGATGCAACATGGAAAGGTGAATGGGGCATTGCCTATAAATCCGTCACCGCGCCCAGCAATATGCGAACCATGATTGCAGCAATGGTTCCCCGTTGTGGCGTGGGCAACAGCATGGCAATGCTCTTACCTGAATCGGATACGGATACCCATTATGCAGATTGGGCATCGCTATTGCTTGCTAACTTCAATGCCATCGTGTTCGATTTTGTACTGCGGCAAAAAGTGCAAGGGCAAAATCTCAACTGGTTTATTGTTGAACAAGCTCCCGTCATTGCACCTCACCGTTTTGATGCAGCTTTGCCATCGTCCTTTACCGCTGCTATGCGTAAGGCAAAGCTGCTGCCAGCAAAATCGGCTGCGGTGACGGTGGCAGATTTTGTGCGTTTTCAGGTGCTAGCACTTACCTATACCGCGCACGATATGGCAGCCTTTGCCCGCGATATGGGGTATGTGGATGAATCCGGTCTGGTGCTAGCACCGTTTACATGGAACGAAGAGGAACGCCGCAACCGTCAAGCGGCGTTGGATGCAGTGTTCTTCTGGCTCTACGGTATGAGCCGCGATGACGCTGCCTATATATTGGATACCTTCCCCATCATCCGTGAACAAGATGTCAACACCTTTGGACACTTCAAAACACAGGAAGATATTTTGGCAATGATGCAAAATTTAGTCCCCATTTTGGAAAACTAAATTTCATTCACCCTTTCATCCTTTCATCCATGCTCCCCACTCTTACCAAAGCCCCTGCCAGAAATGCGCTCCCAATACGGGGGGGAGGTGGTGAAAAATTGTCTCCCGAACACAACCGCTTTAACAAACTACTCCAGCAAACCCAAGCGCTAACCCATAAGCTAGAAACCCTGCGCACCACCACGGACAAGTATCGCCAACACATGGCGATGCAGATTCATCCGCTGGAAACCAGCCTACGCCACACTTCCCGCGACATGGTGGGCTTGTTGGCGGCATGGCTTTCCGCGCCGTTGCCCAAGGGTTCTAAAAATCTTACCCCACAGCAAACCCAAACCGCCAAGGCGATGGTGTGCCAGTTGGCGAAACCCTTGGCGCAGCGGGGTGACGATGCCATGCGTGCCGTGTACGATGCCTACAGCCCACAAACCCTCGCACAAGAGCAGCAGGCATTCGATGCACTGGTGCAAGCACTGCGAACTGAGCGGGAAGCATTGGCAGAAAAATCAGCACACAGAAAAATCGCCAAAAAGCCCCGCAAAAAAACCGCGAAGCAGCAAGCCGAAGAAAACCAAAAAACCACCGCCCTGCAAGATGCCGATAGCGCCTTGCGCACCATTTACCGCCAGTTGGTGAGTGCCTTGCACCCCGATCGGGAGCCGGATGAATCCGAACGGCGGCGCAAAACCACCTTGATGCAAGAAGTGAACACCACCTACGAGCAGCGCAATTTGCTCGGCCTGTTGCAACTGCAAGTGCAGATGGATTGGGTGGATGCCAACACAATTGCCAGCATGGCGCAAGAGAAACTCATCGCCCTGACGACACTGTTGAAAGAGCGGGTCACCGTTCTCCAAACCGAAGTGCAGCGGCTGGAGCGGATAGCGAAAGCAGAATTCGGACTCGCGCCGTACATTCCGTTGAGTGAGGCCACACTCGCCCACGCCTTGCAGGAGGTGGAATCCGATTTGCGATCCCAACTCCGGCACTTACAAGCAGCGCTCCACACAGGGCAGAGCGACGATAAAGCCTTCAAACGCTGGCTCACCGAATTTAAATCTCAATCTTAGAACCCAGTTCCACCACCGCGTTGTTGGGCAGATTCAAGAAGTCGGCCGCGCCGCTGGCGTTGTGGTGCATTTGGGCAAAAAGTTTTTCGCGCCAGAGTGCCATGCCATCCCCAATACTCGGAACGACTGTATCGCGTGAGAGGAAATAGCTGGTCATCATCGGATCCATGCTGCAACCTTGAACTTGCATGTGTTCCAAGGCCTTGGGGACATTGGGATCGTCTTTGAAGCCGTAATGAATCACCACCTGCCAGCACGCATTGCCCAATGCTTCGATTTCAAGGCGTTTTTCCAACGGAACCCACGGTATTTCGTGGTTGCGCACGGTCACAAACAGGTTGTTGTGGTGCAGCACTTTGTTGTGTTTCAAATTGTGCAACATGGCATTGGGAACGGTTCCGGCTTCGGCGGTCAGAAAAATCGCTGTGCCTTCAATGCGCACGGGGGGGCAGATAAAAATCGCGTCGAGAAAACTTTTTAATTCCATCGCATCCGCACGCAGTTTTTCATTGAGGAGTTTGCGACCCTCTTTCCAAGTGGTCATCAGCGTAAAGATAGCCGCTGCAATCACCAAGGGGAACCAACCACCGTCCAACAATTTGAGCAAATTAGAAGCCCAGAACGCAAAATCGACCACGAAGAAAAATCCCGTTGCGCCAATGCACAAAGCCAGTGGATAGTTCCAGTTGTAGCGAATCACGTAGAACGTCAATACGGTTGTAATCAGCATATCGGTACA
>CALMCD010000191.1 GCA_937863075.1 uncultured Rhodoferax sp.
GCTACGCACCAATTCTGTGTTGCGTATTTGCACATCTCCCTTCATTCATCGGGCTTTCTGGTCATCATTTTATGCACCAAAACACAGGCCCCAAGCGCTGTTCATCCAAAGTCAGCCGCAGGTTTCGTTTGATGGTTGATGTTTTTTAACCATTGACGTTTGCTTCAACCGCGCCTCTGATTGGAATCATTGGAATCGCCGCGTTGCTTGCGTTTTAGGAAAATCATGACCGAAACTCTCAATATGACGGGCATTTCTGCGCCCGCTGATACTTCTTTGCCTACTGAAACCCACGAAGTCCCTGATACGACTCCCAATGGTTTTGTGGAACTCGGATTAGCAACCGAATTGGTTCACGCCGTGCGCGATTTGGGCTACACCCAGCCCACTACGGTGCAGATGAAGACCATTCCCTTGGCACTGCCCAGCGAAAATTCCAGCCAAAGCGCCGAGCAATTCATCGACTTGATGGTATCAAGTCAAACCGGTAGCGGCAAAACCGCCGCCTTCTTGTTGCCCGTGCTGCACACCTTGTTGCAACAGCAAGTGCAAATTCAAGCCGACGAACGCGCCGAGTTTGAACGCCAAGCCGCCGAAGCCAAAGAACGCGGCGAAGCACCCCCCAAACGCTCGCGCCGCAAAGACCCGACCAACCCCCGCCATTTCAAAGCGCCTTCTCCCGGTGCTTTGGTGGTTTGCCCGACGCGCGAATTGGCGCAACAGGTGGCGAATGATGCCATCGACCTCGTGCGCCATTGCCGTGGCTTGCGTATCGCCAACATCGTCGGCGGTATGCCTTACCAGTTGCAAATTGCCAAGCTGCAAAATGCCAATTTGGTCGTGGCTACGCCCGGACGTTTGTTGGATTTGCAACGCTCCATGCAAATTAAACTCGACCAAGTGCAATTCTTGGTAGTTGATGAAGCCGACCGTATGTTGGATTTGGGTTTTGCCGATGATTTGGCAGAAATCAACCAGCTCACCATCGAACGCAAGCAAACCATGATGTTCAGTGCGACTTTTGCACCGCGCATTCAGCAGTTGGCATCGCGTGTGATGCGTGAACCCCGCCGTGTGACCATCGACACGCCCCAAGAAAAACACGTCAACATCAAGCAAACCCTGTTCTGGGCGGATAACGCGCACCACAAACGCAAGATGTTGGATCATTGGCTGCGTGATGCGTCCATCAACCAAGCGATTGTGTTTGCTAGCACGCAAATCGAATGCGATGGTTTGGCGGGCGATTTGCAACAAGAAGGTTTCAATGCCGTCGCGCTGCACGGTGCGTTGAGCCAAGGTTTGCGTAACCGCCGTTTGATGGCATTGCGCAACGGTCAGGTGCAGATTTTGGTGGCTACTGATGTGGCTGCACGCGGTATTGACGTTCCCACCATCACCCACGTTTTCAACTACGGCTTGCCGATGAAAGCGGAAGATTACACCCACCGTATCGGTCGTACCGGACGTGCAGGGCGTGATGGCGTGGCGGTCACTTTTGCAGAAATCCGCGATCGTCGTCGGATTATGGACATTGAAGCCTATAGCCATCAGCATTTCAAATCGGAAGTAATTCCCGGACTTGAACCCAAACAGCGTTTCCCCGAATCGCGCCCCGGAACCGGTGCGAGCTTTGGCGGACGTGGTAACCATTTCGGCGATCGTCCTCCCCGTACCGGTGGTTTTGGCGGCGGCGGTGGTGATCGTGGCTTCGGCGGCGGTGGCGGCGGTTTTGGTGGACGCGGTGCGCCTGCCGGAGCCGGAGCGCGTAAACCATTTGACGGTGCGCCCAAATTCGGCGGCGAACGCGATACCGTGTTCCGTGACGGACGCGGTGATGGCGGTCGTGGTGATAGCCGTGACGGTGGTGGACGTGGTGACGGACGAGATTACGCACCCCGTAAAGGCGGTTTCAACGACCGTTTCCCCAGCCATGCCAGCGGTGGCGGTCGTCCTGATGCAGGCGCACGCCCCAGTCAAGGCAAACCGTTTGCCAAAAAACGGACACCCCGTACCTTTGATTGATTTTTAACCTCGGTTAAACCATTCCATTACGGCGGGCGAGTTCCACGAATAGCCCGCTGTGATCCAAATCGCTCAAGCCATGCGCTATGCCTTGGGCGAATAATTGCTCCATTTGCGCTGTAATCGGCGCTTCAAACCCCGTTTCTTGGGCGTTGGCCAGTGCGTTACGCAGGTCTTTTAATTGCACCGTCATCCGCGCACGCGGCGCAAAATCCCGTTCTACCATACGCTGACCGTGTAATTGCAAGATACGGCTATCGGCAAACCCTCCGGCAATCGCTTCGCGCACCTTCGCCATATCTGCCCCGCCCCGCGCACACAGCAGCAACGATTCCGCCACGATGCCAATCGTCGTACCGACAATCATTTGATTCGCCAACTTGGTGAGCTGCCCGCAGCCCGTCGCCCCGACATGCGTGGTTCTCCCCAAAATAGATAGCACACTTTGCACGCGCTGCAAGGCTTCTGGCGCACCACCGACCATAATCGCCAGCGTTCCTTGCTCCGCACCGACTGTGCCGCCTGAGACGGGCGCGTCCAGATATTCAATGCCCAAAGCCCGCAGCCGCTCGGCATGGTGACGCGCTTGCACGGGTTGAATCGACGACATATCCACCAACACGCACCCCGCCCGCATCGCCGCCGCCACACCTTGCCCGAAAACCACTTCTTCCACCACCGCGCCGTTATCCAGCATGGTGATAACGATGTCGGCATGGCGCACGGCATCGGCAGCGTGGGCGTGAATGTGTGCGCCAAAGGGGGCAAGGCGCTGGGCTTTTTCGGGGGTACGATTCCATGCGTGAACGGTATAACCCGCCTCGCACAGCCTACGCCCCATAGGGTAGCCCATCAACCCGATTCCAAGAATTGCAATGTGCATGGGAATAAGCGTAATGAAAAAGTAATGGTAGTGGCTCGTTCTAAACTGATGCTACTTTGCGATGCTTTGGAAGTATCGCTTAACTTATTAATTTTCAAGAAATTTGCACACTGAACGAAGTTGCCATCAGTTCATCAAGAACCACTACC
>CALMCD010000192.1 GCA_937863075.1 uncultured Rhodoferax sp.
ACGCCGTGCGCATCCAACAAACTATCCGCCGTTCCCAGTACCATTTTGTCCAGAAAGCCCATATCCGCCCATTTTTTGGCATTGCCTTGCAGCACCATTTGGGCATCTTCCTCGGCTTTTTGGGCGCGGGCGATTTGTTCATCGGATTGTTTCAAACGCTGATCCAGCGATTCGCTCAACGCCACCAGCAAGCGGGAAATATCCCATACCGATTTGGTTCCGGCACGCCATTCCGCCATCAATTCGTGTTCGATGTGGGCGCGGACTTGCAGTGCCATGTCTTTGAGCGATTTGCGTTTGGTCTGGTAAAACCCGCGCACGCCCAAGGTGCGGTAGTCTTCGATGAAGCGTTTTTCGCACAGCTTGCTGAGTTCATCCAGCCATGTGGCGCGATCCCGCTCGCGCACCAGCAATTTGAAATTCGGGATCACCGCTTCCCATTCGCCCGCAAAGGTTTTCCAACGCTTATTGGCGGAATCCTCCGGCAAAATCCCCAGCGTGAGCGTGAGATGGTCATCCGACAGCATCCAACGCCCCAGCGTATCCTTTTGCTGCACAAACTCGTGAAAATCCTGTTTGCGGGCGGCATCGACAAAGCCCGAAGCCGCTTCCCAATTATTGAAACGCAGTTGCAGCGCGGCTTGGCGGGCGAATTGGTAGGTTAAAAATTCGCCGATTTCCGCTTCGGGGATGGAAAGGCGTTTAATCCCAAAGCTCAAAAAGCGCAGCGAGCGTTCTGGCATATTGCCTTGTGCCGAAGTTTCGGGGGAGCCGTTGCCGTTTTCGGCGTTTTCCATACGGGCGAGGGAATCCCAGTTGAGCTGTTCCACCGCCACGATTTTTTGGTACAGAAAATCCGCCACGATGCTGGGAATGTCTTTATCGACATCCACCGTCAGCCCGTTTTCATTTTCATTGGTGAACAAATAGCAACCGTTGAACGGATCGCTTAAATCCAGCCGCCCTTTAATGCCCAGCACATCGTAAGGCTGGTAGGCTTTGACGGATAGCGCGTTCAATTCGGTCAGCGCGGCAAAGCCGTTGGCGTGGTAATTGCCCGTATCCCAGTTGGGGTGCGGATAGGCATCGGGCAACAGGGCGTAAATCAGCACGCGGAAGCGTTTGGCATCGGGGTACAAATCGCGCAGTTGGGCGATGGCATCCACAATGCTGCCGCTACCCGTTCCACCCGCCAGCCCCGCCACGATGTGAAAGGTGACCTCGGTCGTGCCACTGCGTTGCAGCATTTTGACTTGGGTTTGCACTTGTTCACGGTATTTATCGGCTTTGCACGCAAACAAGAATCGACCCAAACGGCGCTTTTGCCCGCCCAGCGTTGCGCCCACGATGCTGCCCAGAATATCGCGCCAATCGGCAGGACTGCCCAACCACGGTGCAAGCCCGGGGTAGTTATCCAAATTATCCAAACGCGAACCCAAATTCGCATCCGTAATCAATAACTGGCTGGCTTTGGGCAGTTGGACGGATGTACCCAAAATTTTCCAACTGGGGTCATCCAACGCCATCATCTCCGTGGATGAATCGACATACAAATAACCGACATTATTCGCAACGCCCGTATTGCCCAACGATTCTTGGTGGAGCGTTTTTCGCAAAGCGCGAATGATTTTCCCGCCCGTACCGCCTAAACCAATGACAAGGTGATTCATGGATAATTC
>CALMCD010000193.1 GCA_937863075.1 uncultured Rhodoferax sp.
GCGGGTGACGATTCCATCGCACCAATAACCCGTTCCATTCGCATAAACCGCGAACCTTTCACCAGCACGCTTCCCATATGGGGCAGCGTTTGGTGTACTTTGTCTATCAATTCATCCATACTGGTGCAATGCACGCCATGACCCGCGTGGCGTGATAAATCGCCCAGTGTCAGCATTTTTTCGATGCCCTTGGTTTGTGCATACGCACCGACTTCGGCGTGTAAAGCCGCACCATCCTCCCCTACTTCGCCCATATCGCCCAATACCAGCAGGCGCGGCGCTGGCAAATCGGATAGCACGTCAATCGCCGCCCGCACCGAGTCAGGGTTCGCATTGTAGGTATCGTCTATGACCGTGAGCCTACCGATTTGCAATGTACGTGAACGCCCCTTGACGGGTGCAAACGCTTCCAGCCCCTGCCGAATCGCGGTTTCGTTCACACCCGCCGCCCGCGCACAGGCTGCCGCTGCGAGCGCATTTTTCTGGTTATGCCGCCCCGCAATCGCCAATTGGTAGGGAGATACATCATCCATCCCCTTATCCATCGCAAACGTAACGACCTTGCGATGACCCGCCATCGTGCGCCACAACGGGGTGTAATCGTCATCGGCTGGAATTACCAGCACACCATCGGCATCCAGCGCGTGAATCACACTGCCATTTTCCTCCGCCACCGCTTGCACCGTGCGCATAAATTCGAGGTGTTCGCGCTGGGCATTGTTAATCAGCGCGACCGTGGGCCGTGCCATTGCCGCCAATCCTGCGATTTCACCCGCATGGTTCATGCCCATTTCCACCACCGCGATACGGTGCGAACTGCGCAGCCGCAGCAGCGTGAGCGCCACGCCAATATCGTTATTGAAATTGCCTTGTGTAGCGAGAAAATGCCCATCTGGGTATGCCGTTGCCAAAATACTGGCAATCATCTGCGTGACGGTGGTTTTGCCATTGCTACCCGTAACTGCTATCAACGGAATAGCAAACTTTGCACGCCAGTCCTGCGCTAGCTGGCATAATGCTTTTCGCGTATCGGGTACGGTAAAACAAACCATGCCGGCGGGTTGAACGGCATCGGGGTGGCAAATAGCGGCAATCGCTCCGCGTGCGTAGGCTTCGTGCAGGAAGGCATTGCCATCGTAGTTATCGCCTTTGATGGCAACGAACAAATCCCCCGCCTGAATCGTTCGCGTATCGGTATGCACCCGCGCGTAGGGAATTTGGGCATGGGTTTTATCGGAAAACGGGGTTTTCACGCCCGCAATTTCTTGGGTCGATTCATGCCCTTTTCCGGCGATTAGCACGATGTCACGCGCGGTGGAACGCCGTACCGCATCATCAATCGCTGCCGCGCGGTCGGGTTGTACGATCACGTTGGACGTATCGGGGATGCCCGCCACAATCTGGTCGATGATGGTTTGGGGCGATTCGCTGCGCGGGTTATCGCTGGTGATGACCACGCAATCGGCATAGCGAGCCGCAATCGCACCCATGAGCGGACGCTTGGCAGCATCCCGATCCCCACCACAGCCAAACACGCACCACAGCCGACCGCCGCGCTGCTGCGCCACGGGTTGCAGGGCTTGCAACACATGCTGCAAGGCATCCGGCGTGTGGGCGTAGTCGATAACGACTTGTTCCGCCACGCGCTCCATGCGTCCGGGCACGGGCGTGAGGTAGCGGCAGGCTTGCACCACATCCACCAGCGGCATTCCCAGCGCCCGCATCGCGCCCATTACACCCAGCAGATTGGCGATGTTGTATTCGCCGATCAACACGGTTTGCAAAGAATGCCGTTCATCGCCTTCGCACACATCAAAGCACAAACCACTTTCCGCCCCGCGACTGTTGGCGTAATGAATGGCATCGGCGCGTAAATGGGCGGGGTGGGTAGCGGCAGGGCGACACGAAACGGTAATCACTTCCAACTTTGTCGTTGCTTGCGTGGCAGACAATGCTTGTGCTAGCTGCATTCCAAAGGGGTCGTCGATATTGATAACCGCCGTTTCCAAACCTTCCCAATCGAATAATTTGCGCTTGGCTGCCCCATACGCTTCCATATCACCGTGGTAGTCGAGATGGTCTTGGGTAAAGTTGGTCAGCACCGCGATGCGAACCCGCGTACCATTTAAGCGATGTTCTTCGATGCCGATAGAGGATGCTTCTATCGCGCAGGTTTTCACGCCTTCATCGACGAGTTGGCGGAAAAAACCGTGCAACACGGCAGGGTCGGGCGTGGTTAATCCGGTGAAACGGAGATTATCAACACGCCCTACGCCCAACGTTCCGACCATGCCGCCCGCCAACGCCTGCGCCAACCACCATGCGGTGGACGTTTTGCCGTTGGTTCCGGTTACCGCAATCACCGAGAGTTCGTGCGAAGGATGGTGAAAAAACTCCGATGCCATCGCGCCCGCTTGGGTTTGCAGATTCTCGATGCACGTCACGCGGGCATCGTTGGCGAAATCAAAGGCTTCCGCCCCGTTTTTTTCAATCCAACATTGCGCCGCGCCCCGTTCCAACGCGCTGGCGACATGGTGACGGGCATCGTGTGCTGTTCCCGGCCACGCCAAAAACGTATCGCCTGTGCGAATAGCACGGCTATCCGAGCATAAATTGCCTTGCATTAGAAATTCTCCGGTACCGGCTGGGAAATAATTTGGGGACGCACTGCCATATCGGGTGGCACGCCGAGTAAGCGCAGGGTTTGTTGCACGGTCTCGCTGAACACCGGAGCCGCCACCACCCCGCCGTAGTGTCCATTGGTGGGTTCATCAATCATCACGGCGACCACGACACGGGGCGTTTCGATCGGTGCTAGCCCTACAAACCAGCCTCGGTATTTGCGATTTTTTTCATCGCCATAGCCTTTTCCGACATGCTTGTAAGCCGTGCCGGATTTGCCGCCCACGGTATAGCCTTCGGTTTGCGCCCGTTGTCCGGTTCCGTTGGGGCCGGCTGCCATCTGCAACATTTTGCGCACTTGGCTGGCGGTTTTGGAGGACAGTACAGGCGTACCTTGTACGGGCGTGGCATTCTTCAAAATAGTGACGGGGATGATGCTGCCGTCATGCGCAAAAATGGTGTACGACCGCGCCATTTGAAACAGGGAAGCCGACATCCCATAACCATACGACATGGTGGCCTGCTCCACCCGTCGCCACGTTTTAGGCGGACGCAAGCGCCCCGATACCACCCCCGGGAAATGCAGTTGGGGCTTTTGCCCAAAACCTGCGGCGGAGAATAACTGCCACATTTCTTCCGCTGGCATTTGCATGGCGATGCGGGTCGTTCCCACGTTGCTGGATTTTTGAATCACCCCTTCTACCGTGAGTGTGCCGTTGGCATGGGTGTCTGAAATCGTAAAACCATCCAGCGTGATGCGTCCGGGGGCGGTGTTGATCAAACTCTGCGGCCCTACCCGTTTGGTTTCCAACGCCAGCGCGATGGTGAAAGGCTTCATCACCGAGCCGGGTTCAAAAATATCGGTCAATGCACGGTTGCGCAATTGATCGGTCTTCATGGAGCGGCGTTTGTTGGGATCAAAGCTGGGGTAGTTGGCGAGTGCCAAAACCTCCCCCGTCACCACATCCAGCACCACAATGCTGCCCGCCTTCGCTTTGTGTTCTAGCACGGCATCGCGCAATTTTTGGTAGGCGAAAAATTGGATTTTGCTGTCGATACTCAACTGCACATCCTGACCACTGACGGGCGGAATATGGTTTCCCCCGTCTTCCACCACCCGCCCCATGCGGTCTTTAATCACACGGCGCGAACCGGTGCGTCCGGCCAACACCTCATCAAACGCCAGTTCGATGCCTTCTTGCCCTTTTTCTTCGACATTGGTCATGCCCAATACATGGGCGGCGGCCTCGCCTTCGGGGTATTCGCGCTTGTATTCTTTGCGTTGGTAAATGCCTTTGATGCCGAGTGCCGTGACTTGCTTGGCAATGCTTTCATTCACTTGGCGCTTGATCCAGACAAAATTCTTCCCCTCGGCTTCCAGTTTGCGCGATAACTCGTCTTGGGGAATTTCCAATAAGCGGGAGAGGGTTTGCAGATTTTTCTTATCGATCTGCACGTCTTCAGGAATCGCCCAAATGCTGAGTGCCGGAACGCTGGAGGCCATAATCAAGCCATTGCGATCCAAAATCCGCCCCCGACTCGCGGGCAATTCCAGCGTGCGGGTAAAACGGACAACGCCTTGGCGCAAAAAGAAATCGTTAGCGACAACCTGAATATAGGCGGCACGCAGCCCCAGCACGCCAAAGGCCAATCCCATCAACACCACCAACAATCTCACCCGCCATGCAGGGGTGCGGCTAGCGAGTAAGGGGCTGGTGGAATAGGGGTGAACACTATGCCGACGGCTCATGGTTTCACCCCAGCACGACTGGCTGTGGGAATGGGCGGTGCGGAATAGGTGACATACGTGGTAATACCGGGCGACGCGAGGCGCATTTGCAGTTGTTCGCGTGCCATGCGTTCGATTTTGGCAGGGGTGGCGCGTGATCGGCGTTCTACTTGCAGGCGGTCACGGTCGGCTTCGAGCCGAATAATTTCCCGCTGCGCTTCATCCAAAGCCGCGTAAAGGTTACGGGATTCGTATTGAATCCCGACCAAATACATCGCGCTGGCTAGCACCGCTACCAGCAAAAAAAAGTTCATGCGTATCATGAGGGGGCATTGGTTCTTTGTGCCACGCGCATCACGGCGCTACGCGCCCTTGGGTTGGTATTCACTTCCGCTGCCGATGGTTTTATGCGGTCAAGCGCTACCAGCTTCATCAATTTTGGCGGTGCAAAAGGCGCACGGCGATCAAAGACTTCGCGCGAATGCTGGGCAATAAACTGTTTGACGATGCGGTCTTCTAAGGAGTGGAAGCTGATAACCACCAATTTTCCATCGGGTTTCAGAACCCGCAAACTGGCTTCTAACGCTTGTTGCAGCTCATCCAACTCGGCATTGATGAAAATCCGCAATGCTTGAAAGGTGCGTGTGGCAGGGTTTTGACCCGCTTCACGGGTTTTGACGGTGTTGGCAACCAGTTGCGCCAATTCGGTGGTGGTGGTGATAAAGCCGCGTGTTTCCCGATGCGCCACAATCGCTTTGGCGATCGGCATGGCGAAGCGTTCTTCACCGTAATCACGAATCACATCGGCGATTTGGGGGGCTTCTGCGGTTTCGAGCCACTGCGCCACACTTTGCCCGCGCGTGGTGTCCATCCGCATATCCAACGGGCCATCAAAACGGAAACTGAAGCCGCGCTCGGGCGTATCAATTTGCGGGGAGCTGACTCCGATGTCCATCAATACCCCGTCCACACTGGCGTTGGGTAAATCAGAAAGCTGCGAAAACTGTTCGTGCCGAATGGAGAAGCGTGCATCCGCAATCGTTTGTGCGTGGGCGACGGCTTCGGGGTCACGGTCAAAACCGATCAGCTTTCCTTGTGGAGACAGGCGCGACAACACCAAGCGCGAGTGTCCTCCACGCCCAAAAGTAGCATCCACATACGTACCGTCGCAATTCCCCAATAGGGCATCAACAGCTTCGTGCAGCAATACGGTGGAGTGGGTCAAAAGGAGATTCCTTTATAAAAATGGAAGTAATCGCCAATTATCCAAGCTATCCCAATGATCAAGCCCAGAGAATAAGGAACATATGATTGATATTACTGGATTACGCGATTATCCCACCCGCATCCCCGTCCCCTCCTGAACCGCACCAATCTCCGCCGCATAAGCAAAACCGTGGCGTTCAAAAATCGCCAATACGTCATTAACCGCTTCGGGGGCGCAGCTTACTAATAAGCCGCCGCTGGTTTGCGGGTCGCTCAACAAGTTCTTTAATAGGGCTTGTTGCACGTTAGTGAAACCTTCGGGGAGCGTGATTTCATCTCCATACGCCGCCCAGTTTCTTGCCGATGCGCCCGTCACCATGCCGGCTTCTGCCAAGGCTTGCACGCCTTCAATCAGTGGGACGCGATTCCAGTCGATTCGCACCTGGCATTTCGCGCCGCGTGCGATTTCGAGAGCGTGTCCGCCCAATCCAAAGCCCGTTACATCCGTGAGCGCGTGAACCGCTTCCAACGCCGACAATTCAATGCCCGCCGTGTTGAGTTGGGTCGTGGTGGCGATCATGCGGGCGTAGCCTTCGGCGTTTAAGGCTTCTTTTTTCAGGGCGGCGGACAGAACGCCCACGCCAATCGGTTTACCCAGAATCAAGCGGTCGCCGATTCGGGCATCTTTATTCCGTTTAATGCGTTTGGGGTGAACCAAGCCGAGCGCGACCAGTCCATAAATCGGTTCGACCGAATCAATCGTGTGCCCGCCCGCAATCGGGATGCCCGCTGCTTTGCACACCGAAGCGCCGCCCGCCAAAATTTGCCCGATGGTGTCCAGCGACAGCACGTTAATCGGCATTCCGACCAGCGCCAGCGCCATGATGGGCGTGCCGCCCATTGCGTACACGTCCGAGATGGCGTTGGTGGCGGCGATGCGTCCAAAATCGAAGGGGTTATCGACGATGGGCATGAAAAAATCGGTGGTGGCAATCAGCGCTTGCTCGTCGTTGAGCTGGTAAACCGCCGCGTCATCGGACGTTTCAATGCCGACCAGCAATTCCGGCGGCAAGGGCAGGGAAGCCGTGTTTTTGAGGATTTCGGACAGCACGCCGGGCGCGATTTTGCAACCGCAGCCGCCGCCGTGTGAAAGGGATGTGAGTCGTGGTTCAGTCATTGGTTTGGTCATTTTTTGATGCTATCCCAAATTCAGCCTCTTGAAATGCCCAAAAATGACCTTATCATTCATATCCATTAGCACTCATTAGTCTTGAGTGCTAACATCATTGTTTTTAACCTAGGAGTTATCCCCATGAATCTGCGCCCATTGGCAGACCGCGTGATTGTGAAGCGCGTTGCGAACGAAACTAAAACCGCTTCTGGTATCTACATTCCCGATAACGCGGCTGAAAAACCCGATCAAGGCGAAGTGCTGGCAGTAGGCCCCGGCAAAACCAACGACAAAGGCGAAACCAAAGCATTGACCGTCAAGGTCGGTGACCGTGTTTTGTTTGGTAAATACAGCGGTCAAACCGTCAAAGTCAATGGCGATGAGCTGTTGGTTATGAAAGAAGATGATCTCTTCGCGGTTGTTGAATAATTTTAAGAATTGAAGGAATATCCACATGGCAGCAAAAGACGTAATTTTTGGCGGTGAAGCCCGCGCACGCATGGTTGAAGGCGTGAACATTTTGGCAAACGCCGTTAAAGTCACTTTAGGCCCTAAAGGTCGTAACGTGGTTTTGGAACGCTCTTTCGGCGCTCCTACCGTCACCAAAGACGGCGTTTCGGTGGCTAAAGAGATCGAACTCAAAGACAAGTTGCAAAACATGGGCGCGCAGATGGTGAAGGAAGTTGCTTCCAAAACTTCTGACAACGCGGGCGACGGCACAACCACTGCGACCGTATTGGCACAAGCCATCGTGCGCGAAGGCATGAAATACGTGGCTGCGGGCATGAATCCTATGGATTTGAAACGCGGTATCGACAAAGCCGTCACCGCTTTGATCGCTGAATTGAAAAAGGCTTCCAAGCCCACGACAACCACCAAAGAAATCGCCCAAGTGGGTTCGATTTCTGCCAACTCCGATTCCAGCATTGGTGACATCATCGCCAAGGCAATGGATAAAGTGGGCAAAGAAGGCGTTATCACCGTGGAAGACGGCAAGTCTCTTGATAACGAGTTGGACATTGTTGAAGGTATGCAGTTTGACCGTGGCTACCTGTCGCCCTACTTCATTAACAACCAAGAAAAGCAAGCCGCTTTGTTGGATAACCCCTTTGTGTTGCTGTTCGACAAGAAAATCAGCAACATCCGCGATTTGTTGCCTAC